>NZ_VOHO01000002.1:0-3327 GCF_007859175.1 Streptococcus sp. sy010
TGACTACGAATCAGGCGGTTAGAGGTTCGACTCCTCTAGGGTGCATAGTTATCGGGAAGTAGCTCAGCTTGGTAGAGTACTTGGTTTGGGACCAAGGGGTCGCAGGTTCGAATCCTGTCTTCCCGATATAAAATAAAGGCGGTGTAGCTCAGCTGGCTAGAGCGTCCGGTTCATACCCGGGAGGTCGGGGGTTCGATCCCCTTCGCCGCTATTTTTATATGATTTTGGATGACTTGAGGACCTTTAGCTCAACTGGTTAGAGCACTCGGCTCATAACCGAGCGGTCGTAGGTTCGAGTCCTACAAGGTCCATATTGTTATATTGTGGAGGATTACCCAAGTCTGGCTGAAGGGAACGGTCTTGAAAACCGTCAGGCGTGTAAAAGCGTGCGTGGGTTCGAATCCCACATCCTCCTTTTAATAATAGAATATCGCGGGATGGAGCAGCTAGGTAGCTCGTCGGGCTCATAACCCGAAGGTCGTAGGTTCAAATCCTGCTCCCGCAATTATGGCTCGGTAGCTCAGTTGGTAGAGCAATGGATTGAAGCTCCATGTGTCGGCGGTTCGATTCCGTCTCGCGCCATATTTAACGCGGGTGTAGTTTAGTGGTAAAACTACAGCCTTCCAAGCTGTTGTCGCGAGTTCGATTCTCGTCACCCGCTTTTATCTTATTTAGATAGTTTGGGCGCGTAGCTCAGGTGGTTAGAGCGCACGCCTGATAAGCGTGAGGTCGGTGGTTCGAGTCCACTCGTGCCCATTATTATATGTTGGAGAATTACTCAAGAGGCTGAAGAGGACGGTTTGCTAAATCGTTAGGTCGGGTAACTGGCGCAAGGGTTCGAATCCCTTATTCTCCGTTTTAGAACGATGTTATCAATGGATAGCTCGTTTTCTTTTTATATAAAATTAGTAGAAATTGGGTTGATGTTATGCAAAATAAGTGGTCTAGACTGATTTTGAGAGTGATTATAGGGTTAATTGTAGCGGTAGGCTTTCTTTTTTTTCTTATCACAAATAGGCAATTCATCAATCAAAGTTTATCTCCAATAACAAGTAGTATGGCTACAGTAGATAATTTACTATCTTTACCTTTTCGTTGGGGAAAGAATCTTTCAGATTCACTTAATGATTTATTGAGAACTTATGAGGAGAACGGAAAGTTAAAAGCGTCTTTATCTACTTTATCGGATCAAAAGGAAGAATTACTTGCTGTCAAGAGTGAGAATGAACAATTAAGAAAGACTTTAGAAATGCAAGAAAAGGTGTCATCACAGCAGAAAATTACAACAGAGGTGATTACACGCTCTCCTTTGCTTTGGTGGGATGAATTGACCTTAAATGCTGGTCAGGATAAACAAGTAAAAACTCAAATGTTAGCTGTATCTGAAAAAGGTTTGATTGGTAAAATTGTTGATGTTAATCAAAGTAGTAGCAAGCTTAGTTTGTTAACAAGGCAAAATGAAGTTCTTGCTATCCCAGTAAAATGGACTAATCAAGAAAAAGTAATTTATGGTTTGTTATCAGGCTACGATCAAAATGAAGGGCTTCTTTTGATTTCTGATATCAATAGTTCAGATGACTTTAAACCAGAGGGAGATGTTGTGACCAGTGGTTTAGATGGTGAAACGGTAGCAGATATTCCAGTGGGTCAATTAATAGCTGTAGATAATAAGACACGAACAGCTAAAGTGAAGCCATGGGCAGATTTTTCGAATTTGTCTGTTATTATATTGGTAGGGAGATGAGCTGTTGTTAAATAATAAATGGATGAATTTGATTTTCTTACTTCTGACTTTACTTGTAGATGTTCACTTGTCAAACAGTCTAAATCAATTTTTTAATGAAGAATTTAGGTTGGTTTCGCATATTTTCCTATTTGTCCTAGTTTATCAAGCTAGATATCATCAGTCATTTGCTCTTTATTGGTTGTATGCCATAGTTGGTTTTTTAGGAGATGTCTATTATTTTAGAATGATTGGTTTAACTAGCCTTTTGTTTCCTAGTATGCTTTATGTACTAAGAAAATTTCCTAAATTTCAAGAAACCAATCCATTTCAATTGTTTTTAGTTGTTTTATTGGTTAATTTCTTTTTTGAAATAGCACTCTATGTTTTAGCTTATACTTATCAATTAACGACTTATCCTATCGTTGACTTTATTGCCTTTAGTCTGGCACCAAGTTTGCTTTATAATAGCTTTATTAGTTTACTATTACTGCTTGGTTTATCAAAGCGTAATAACTGGTAAGCAATTTTAACATCAAAGTGTAATAATAGCGTAACATAGCAGCTCTCATTATTTGCTATAATAATAAATGTCCAATTGATAAGGAGAGTAATAGTATTATGAAAAAACGTATTTTATCAGCAGTTTTAGTCAGTGGAGTTACCTTGACGACAACAGCAACAGTAAGTGCAGAAGATTATGAATCGCAAATTGCTGCACAAGATAATGTTATTAGTCATTTAACCGAACAACAACTTTTAACTCAAGGTCAAGTAGCTAGTATTCAAGCTCAAGTAAGTTCGCTTCAAGTAGAACAAGCAAATTTAGTTGCTGAAAATGATCGCTTGCAAGCAGAATCTCAAGCTTTAACAGAGCAAATTCAATCACTGTCAAATAAAATTGTAGCTCGCAATGAGTCTTTGAAAAAACAAGCTCGTAGTGCACAAAAAAATAACACAGCAACAAACTACATCAATACGATTCTTAATTCAAAATCGGTGTCAGAAGCAATTAACCGTATTGTAGCGATTCGTGAAATTGTAGTAGCGAGTGATAACATGTTGTCGCAACAAAAAGCTGACAAAGTTACTTTAGAAGCTAAACAAGCTCAAAATCATGAAGCTCAAAATCAAGTGGCAGCTAATCAAGCGATGATTGCTGAAAACACAGTTGCTTTATCTAATCAACAAGCTGAATTAGAGGCTGTACAAGCTAATCTAGCAACAGAAATTGCGAATGCTGAAGGTCAAAAGGCAGCTATTGTTGCTGAAAAACAAGCACAAGAAGCAGCTGTAGTAGCTCAAATGCAAGCTGAATTAGAAGCTCAAGCATTGGCTCAACAAGCTGTAGTTGAATCAACTCCAGTGATAGAAGAAGTTTCAGCACCAGTAGTGGAATCAACGCCAGTGGTAGAAGAAGTTTCAGCACCAGTTGTTGAGTCAACCCCAGTGGTAGAAGAAGTTTCAGCACCAGTAGTTGAATCAACTCCAGTGGTAGAAGAAGTTTCAGCACCAGTAGTTGAATCAACTCCAGTGGTAGAAGAAGTTTCAGCACCAGTAGTTGAATCAACTCCAGTGGTAGAAGAAGTTTCAGCACCAGTAGT
>NZ_VOHO01000002.1:3337-183448 GCF_007859175.1 Streptococcus sp. sy010
GTTGAATCAACTCCAGTGGTAGAAGAAGTTTCAGCACCAGTAGTTGAATCAACTCCAGTGGTAGAAGAAGTTTCAGCACCAGTAGTTGAATCAACTCCAGTGGTAGAAGAAGTTTCAGCACCAGTAGTGGAGTCAACTCCAGTGGTAGAAGAAGTTGTTGCAACATCAACGACAGTTAAGGAAACTTATGATGCAACTAATACTTACCCTGTTGGTCAATGTACATGGGGAGTTAAGGCTTTGGCTCCTTGGGTTGGTAACTATTGGGGTAATGGTAACCAGTGGATTGCAAGTGCTCAAGCAGCAGGTTATTCAGTTGGAACAACACCAACAGTGGGTTCTATTGCAGTATGGCCTTACGATGGTGGTGGTTATGGTCACGTTGCCTTGGTAACAGCCGTTAATAGCCCAACAAGTATTCAAGTAATGGAATCAAATTATAATGGTAATCAAACAATCGGTAACTACCGTGGTACATTCAACCCTTATGAAAGTTATTGGGGTGGTACAGTAATGTATATTTATCCTTAAAATAAATGAATGACAGTCTTTAGATTTTATTCTAAAGACTTTTCTTTTATTTAGTCTTATGGTTTTGATTGAAAAAGTAAGGAAAAAAAGCTAAAATAGTAGTGGATTAAAACTTTGGAGGAAGTCATGTCGTTTTCAAACCTAAAATTATTCGCTTTGTCGTCTAATCAGGAACTAGCCAAAAGAGTAGCAGATACTATTGGAATTTCTTTGGGTAAATCAAGTGTACGTCAGTTTTCAGATGGTGAATTGCAGGTTAATATTGAAGAATCAATTCGTGGTCATCATGTCTTTATTTTACAATCGACTAGCTCACCAGTTAATGATAATTTGATGGAAATTTTGATAATGGTTGATGCGCTGAAGCGAGCGAGTGCAGAGTCTGTTAGCGTGGTTATGCCTTATTATGGTTATGCTCGTCAGGATCGTAAAGCACGTTCTCGTGAGCCGATTACATCAAAATTAGTGGCTAATATGTTACAGGTAGCTGGTGTTGATCGTTTGTTGACGGTTGATTTGCATGCCGCACAAATTCAAGGTTTCTTTGATATCCCTGTGGATCACTTAATGGGAGCTCCTTTGATTGCGGATTATTTTGTTCGTCGTGAGATGACTGGTGACGATTACGTCGTGGTGAGTCCTGACCATGGGGGCGTGACGCGTGCTCGTAAATTAGCTCAATTTTTGAAAACGCCAATTGCGATTATTGATAAACGTCGTAGTGTCGATAAGATGAACACCAGTGAAGTGATGAATATCATCGGAAATGTTTCTGGTAAGACTTGTATTTTGATTGATGACATGATTGATACAGCAGGTACGATTGCCCATGCAGCTGATGCCTTGGCAGAAGCAGGAGCAACTTGTGTTTATGCTTCATGTACTCACCCAGTCTTATCTGGTCCAGCCCTTGATAATATCCAAAATTCAGCCATTAAAAAATTGGTGGTTTTGGATACGATTTACCTACCAGAAGAGCGTTTAATTGATAAGATTGAACAAATTTCGATTAGTCAGTTAATAGCAGATGCGATTATCCGTATTCATGAAAAACGCCCACTTTCTCCCTTATTTGAATTAGATAAAAGAAAATAAAATAATCGTTAGCCTAGGCTAACGATTTTTGATTTTGGTATAATATTTTTATGGTACTTCAAGAAACAAGAGGTTTAATTCTTTATAATCAAAATTTTCGTGAAGATGATAAGCTGGTTAAGATTTTTACTGAGCAAGCAGGCAAACGCATGTTTTTTGTGAAGCATGCTAGTCGTTCTAAACTAGCTCCTGTTATTCAACCCTTGACCTTGGCTGAATTTATTCTTAATATCAATACACAAGGTTTGTCTTATATTAGAGATTATCATGAAATTAAAGTTTTTTCGCAAATCAATAGTGATATTTTTGGTCTGTCTTATGCTAGTTATATTGTAGCTTTATCTGACGCTGCCATTAGTGATGGTACTCATGATCCTCATCTTTTTGCCTTTTTGACGAAGACTTTGGAGTTGATGGATGACGGGATTGATTATGAAATATTAACCAATATTTTTGAGATACAAATTCTATCTCGTTTTGGTATTGACTTAAATTTTAGTGAATGTGTGATTTGTCGAAGGAAAGAGCAAGCATTTGATTTTTCTTTTAAATATGCAGGTGTATTGTGTCCAAAACATTATCATGAAGATCAGCGTCGTAGCCATTTAGATCCCAATGTCCCTTTTTTATTAAATAAGTTTCAGGCAGTTAATTTTTCTGAGTTACAGAGTATTTCTCTTAAGAAAGAGATTAAGTCGAAATTGCGTTTGTTTATCGATCAGCTTTATGAAGAATATGTCGGAATTCAACTAAAAAGTAAGAAATTTCTTGATCAATTGGAGAATTGGGGCCAAATCATGCGAGAATCAGACAATGGGTGAGGAACTGAAAAACTGACGGAATCATGTTATAATAGCAGTATTGTTATCTATTAAAAAGGAGAAAAAATGAAACGTATTGCAGTAGATGCTATGGGTGGAGATTATGCCCCACAAGCTTTAGTTGAAGGTGTTAATCAAGCTTTAGCTGAGTTTCAAGATCTTGAGATTCAACTATATGGTGATGAAGCCGCTATTCGACCTCATTTGACAGTGACAGAACGTGTTAGTATCATTCATACCACTGAAAAAATTGCTTCAGATGATGAACCAGCTAAGGCGATTCGACAAAAAAAGAAAGCCAGTATGGTTTTGGCTGCTAAGGCGGTTAAAGAAGGTCAAGCGGATGCTGTCCTATCTGCTGGAAATACGGGAGCTCTTTTGGCGGCAGGTCTTTTTGTGGTTGGTCGAATTAAAGGGATTGATCGTCCAGGTTTATTATCTACTCTACCAACCGTAGATGGCAAGGGTTTTGATATGTTGGATTTGGGAGCAAATGCTGAAAATACCGCTAAGCACTTACATCAATATGCGGTTTTGGGGAGTTTTTATGCTAAGTTTGTGCGCAATATTGACAAACCTCGTGTGGGCTTGTTGAATAACGGAACAGAGGTTAGTAAGGGGGATCCTTTGCGTAAGGAAACCTATGAGCTTTTGTCCAATGATGATCAGTTGACTTTTGTTGGTAATGTTGAGGCTCGTGACTTAATGACTGGTGTAGTGGATGTGGTCGTGGCAGATGGTTTTACTGGTAATGCAGTGCTGAAAACCATGGAAGGGACAGCCATGGCGATTATGGGGCAATTAAAATCAGCCTTGACAACAGGTGGTGTTAAAACAAAACTAGGTGCCTTAATGATTAAAGATAGTTTGCGTGGCATGAAAGACAGTTTAGATTACTCAAGTGCTGGTGGTGCGGTTCTTTTTGGAGTAAAGGCACCTGTCATCAAGGCACATGGTTCTAGTGATAGTAAGGCGATTTATCATACTATCAGGCAGATTAGAAAGATGTTGGAAACTGAAGTGGTTAAGGAATTGGTTCGTAATTTTGACCAAAATCGTCAATAAGTATAGTGATTAACGTAACAAAACAATTCTTGCGACAGAGCATGATTAAAGGTTTGAAACAAATGCCTGTTGAACAAAAGAGGCAAGCCAATCGAAGATTACTAGATGCTTTCTTGGCTCATCCTGTTTATCAAAAGGCTGATTGTTTAGCAACGTACCTATCTTTTGATTTTGAATATGATACGAGAGATTTGATCAAATCAGCTCAGGCGGCAGGAAAGCAAGTGCTCGTGCCAAAGACGTTTGCTGATGGTAAAATGATATTTTTGCCTTATGATGAAGCTAATCTAGTGCGAACAAGTTTTGGCTTGTTAGAGCCGAGAATGGATAAACCAGTGGCAGAAGTTAAGATTGATTTAATTCATGTTCCAGCATTAGTAATTAACTACCAAGGTTATCGTATTGGTTTTGGTGGAGGTTATTATGACTGTTATTTAGCTGATTTTTCTGGTCATACTTTGGTGACAGCTTATACTTGCCAGTTACAAGAATTTTTACCAGAAAAACATGATGTAAGAGTGAAAGAGGTAGTGATTGATGAAGGCTGAATGGCGAACCTATCCAGCAACCAATTTTTTATTAGCAGTAACGGTACTAGTCTTTTTATTGATGCAGTTGCGTTATTTAGGGCAGGCTAGTTCAGGCCAAGCTGTATTTGATTTTGGTGGCATGTACGGTGATTGGGTTAAAATTCGACCCAGTCAGCTTTGGCGTTTGATCATGCCGATTTTTGTGCATATTGGCTGGCAACATTTTATAATGAATAGCGTTACCCTTTATTTTTTAGGTCATTTAGTAGAAAAGTTATGGGGGTCAAAATCTTTCTTAATCTTGTATTTGTTAGCTGGTGGCTTTGGTAATTTACTAACCATGTTTGTCACTCCAAGTGTACTGGCTGCTGGAGCCTCAACGTCCTTGTTTGGTCTGTTTGCAGCTGTAGTTGTGGTTGGTTATGCTAGCAAAAATCCTTATCTCAAACAATTAGGACGCTCCTACCAAAGTTTATTGGTCTTGAATCTTTTATTTAATCTTTTTATGCCAGATGTTAGCTTGGTTGGTCATCTGGGTGGGTTAATTGGTGGAGCCTTGGCTAGTGTATTTATCTCATTACCAGAGCCTGTTTTTAGCTTGAAAAGTCGCTGGCTAGCTGCTCTAACTTATCTAAGTTTAGTCGTGCTGTTTTTAGTTTTATTTTATGCTTAATAATACGCCCACAAAATCTGAGTTTTGCTCAGATTTTTTATGTTTCAGTAACAAAATAACGTAGTACTGTTGTTAAAAAAACACCTGAGGTTAACTCAGGTGTTTTGATTATTTGCTTTTTTTATCAGATTTTTCTAATTTTTTACCAAGATCAATGATGTATTGTTTTAGGTTATCTTTGACTTGTGGGTGTTTAAGGGCATAATCAATAGAAGTTGTCATGAAGCCGAACTTATCCCCAACATCATAGCGATTACCAGTAAAGACGCGTGCAAAAACACGTTGCGTTTTGTTAAGAGTGTCAATGGCATCAGTCAGTTGGATTTCATTTCCAGCTCCAGGTGCTTGGTTTTCTAGGATGTCAAAAATTTCTGGTGTCAAAAGGTAACGTCCGATGATCGCTAAATCACTTGGAGCATCTTCTGGTGCTGGTTTTTCGACAAAGGTATCAACACTGTACAGACCGTTAGTTGCTTCGCCATGAGGGGCAATCACACCGTAGGCAGAAACTTCTTCGTGTGGTACAGGCATAACTGCAATGGTTGAAGCGTGTGTTGTTTCATAGTCATCCATCAATTGTTTGGTTAATGGCACAGCTTTTTCGTCTGTAATGTCCATCAAATCATCGCCAAGCATAACAACGAATGGTTCGTTACCAACAAAGGCTTTAGCTTGTAGAACGGCATCTCCAAGACCACGAGGATGGCTTTGGCGGATAAAGTGCAAGCGAATCCCAGTTGTTTCATCAACCAATTTTAGAAGGTCATTTTTCCCTTTTTCTTTAAGGTTATACTCCAACTCAAAGTTTGAATCAAAGTGGTCTTCGATTGAACGCTTAGCCTTACCAGTTACAACAAGAATGTCTTCAATTCCTGATTTTAGGGCTTCTTCAACGATAAACTGAATGGTTGGTTTATCAACGATAGGAAGCATTTCTTTGGCTAAGGCTTTGGTTGCTGGAAGGAAACGTGTTCCTAAACCAGCAGCAGGGATAACGGCTTTTCTTACTTTTTTCATGATTAACTCCTTTAATTTAGTTTACCACTCGTTTTCAGGGCGGAATTCATTAGACATCATATTGAGAATAGACGTTTTGATATCAGCATGTTCATAGATAACACGATAGATGGCTGTGGTGATTGGCATATAGACACCAAGTTCTTGAGCCAGTTCATAGGCGACTTTAGTGGTTGAAAGACCTTCAATCACCATCCCCATGTCTTGCTCGATACTAGCTAGGTCTTGACCTTTACCAAGGGCATGTCCTGCTCGCCAGTTACGCGAGTGAACAGAGGTACCTGTGACGATTAAATCTCCAACACCAGATAGGCCACTATAGGTTAGAGGATCAGCTCCTAGCTTAACACCTAATCGTGTGATTTCAGCTAGTCCCCTAGTAATGATAGCAGCCTTAGCATTATCACCATAGCCTAAGCCATGTAAAATACCAGCACCAACGGCAATAATATTTTTTAAGGCACCTGCCGTCTCTACGCCAATGACATCGGTATTGGTGTAAAGACGGAAGTAGTGATTACTGAAAAGTTTTTGCACATATTTGGCCTGTGTTAAATCTTTAGAGGCTGATGTGATTAAGGTGATATCACGCACAATGGTTTCTTCAGCATGACTAGGACCAGATACGACAACAATGTCGTGACGAAGATTTTCAGGAATTTCTTCTTCTAGAATCTCAGACAGGCGTTTGTGGGTATCTGGCTCTAATCCTTTGGAAGCATGCATGATTGTCACTTGATGATCAAGAACTTGAGCCACTTGTTTGGCAACCAAACGGGTAACCTTGGTTGGTACAACAAAAAGAACTGCCGTCACTTGATCTAAAGCCTCTTTCAAATCCTTATAGGCTTTGATGTTATCATCTAGAACCACATCCTTAAAATAACGAGTATTGGTGTGGTTTTGATTGATTTCGTCAATTTGCTCAGGAATGTTTCCCCAAATTCTGACGTCGTGCCCATTGTCATTTAAGACTTGGGCAAGAGCTGTTCCCCATGAGCCTGGCCCTAGAACAGCGATACGTTGCTTAGTCATAGTTTCTCCTTTGAGAACATATTGTCTTTTTAATTATATCATAAAGTAAGCGAATTTACTATTGAATGATGCTTTGATAAGTTTTGAAATTCAAGTCATTCTTGTGTATAATAAAAAGACTAGAAAAGAGGTTAATATGACAAAAATACGTGGTTTTGAGTTGGTATCGTCTTTCACAAATATAGAGTTATTGCCTAAAAGAGAAACGGCGCAAGCCGCAGGCTATGATTTGAAAGTTGCTAAGGAGATGGTGATTCTTCCTGGAGAAATCCAGCTAGTTCCAACAGGAGTGAAAGCTTATATGCAGTCAAACGAAGTACTCTATCTCTATGACCGCTCTTCCAATCCTCGTAAAAAAGGCTTGGTGTTAATCAATTCAGTAGGAGTCATTGACGGCGATTACTATAATAATCCTGCTAATGAGGGTCATATTTTTGCCCAAATGAAAAATATAAGTGATCGACCAGTCGAGTTGATAGAGGGTGAACGCTTGGTGCAAGCTGTTTTTGCTCCCTTTTTATTGGCTGATGGTGATGTGGCGACTGGTGTTCGAACAGGTGGCTTTGGTAGTACAGGCTCTTAGTTGTTTAAGGAGATAGGCTATGGCTAAGAAAAAAACGACATTTATTTGTCAAGAATGTGGCTACCATTCGCCCAAGTACTTAGGTCGTTGTCCTAATTGTTCGGAATGGTCGTCTTTTGTTGAAGAAGTTGAAGTAGCTGAAGTTAAAAATGCGCGTGTGTCTTTAACTGGCGAAAAAACTAAGCCTATGAAGTTAAATGAAGTAGATTCCATTCGGGTCAAACGAACGAAAACTGAAATGGATGAATTTAACCGTGTGCTTGGTGGTGGCGTTGTTCCAGGTAGTTTGGTTTTAATTGGGGGAGATCCAGGTATTGGTAAATCTACCCTACTCCTACAAGTGTCTGCTCAACTAGCTGATCAAGGCATAGTACTGTATGTTTCTGGGGAAGAGTCTGCCCAGCAAATCAAATTGCGTAGTGAGCGACTAGGTAAGATTGACAATGATTTTTACCTTTACGCTGAAACCAATATGCAGAGTGTGCGAGCAGAAATTGAAAAATTGAAGCCAGATTTCTTGGTTATTGATTCCATTCAGACCATTATGAGCCCAGAAATTTCAGGGGTTCAGGGTTCTGTTAGTCAAGTTCGAGAAGTGACGGCAGAGCTGATGCAGCTGGCGAAAACAAATAATCTTGCCATTTTTATTGTTGGCCATGTCACTAAAGAAGGCACTTTGGCAGGTCCTCGGATGCTGGAACACATGGTGGATACGGTGCTTTATTTTGAAGGAGAGCGCCATCATACTTTTAGAATTCTACGAGCAGTTAAAAATCGTTTTGGTTCGACAAATGAAATTGGAATTTTTGAAATGCAATCAAGTGGGTTGGTTGAGGTGTTAAATCCCAGTCAAGTGTTTTTGGAAGAACGTTTAGACGGAGCAACTGGTTCAGCCATTGTTGTGACCATGGAGGGCACTCGTCCGATATTGGCTGAGGTTCAAGCCTTGGTGACACCGACAGTTTTTGGCAATGCCAAACGAACCACTACTGGTTTGGATTTCAATCGTGTGAGTTTAATTATGGCAGTTTTGGAAAAACGTTGTGGCTTGTTACTACAAAATCAAGATGCCTATCTAAAGTCAGCAGGTGGTGTCAAACTAGATGAACCAGCCATTGACTTAGCTGTTGCAGTAGCGATTGCTTCGAGTTATAAGGAACAACCAACTAATCCTCAAGAAGCTTTTATTGGAGAAATTGGTCTGACAGGTGAGATTCGTCGAGTGACACGTATCGAACAACGTATCAATGAAGCAGCTAAACTAGGTTTTACAAAGATTTATGCTCCGAAAAATTCATTAACAGGTATTGAAATTCCCAAAGGGATTCAAGTAGTTGGAGTGGCAAGAGTCAAGGACGTTTTGACCCAAGTGTTTAATTAAAAAAATCTGTTGGTATTTTCCAACAGATTTTTTTGTTAATCTACGTAGATTTCTGATGAGTTATTAAGCCAGCTATAAAGTAAGCCAATAATGAGACCACCACCGATATAGTTACCTAATCCAGCAAAGAATAGATTTGAGATGACGCTAACAACGGTCATGCCCTCAACAGGTCCACCGTTGGCAAAGAAGGCTAGTGGGAAAGAAACGAAGTTGGCGATAACGTGTTCAAAACCAAGAAAGGCAAAGATGTAAATGATAAAAATCATTGAAAAGACCTTGCCAATATCATCTTTCATTCGTAGGGCAACAAAAACGGCAGTATTAACCACGATATTGGCAAAAATTCCTTCAATCAATTGAGTCATCGGAGATTTAGCTAGTTTAGCACTAACAGCTTCAAAGAGATAGTTGTCAGGAGTAAGGTGGTTAAACGGTGTTGTTTTTGACATGAGCCAAGAAAACAAAAGAGCCCCAACTAAGTTAAAGAAGATACAGGTTACAAGGATTTTCCCTGCTGTTAAAAGACGTAATTTTTTATTGTAAACAGCACTGGTCATATACATCATGTTAGAAGTACCCAACTCAGCATTCATATAGACAATCATAACGAGTGACCAGCTAAACATAAAGGCAAAAAGGAATTTACCAGAATGCGGCACGAGATTATCGCTATATGAGGCGATATAAAAGGCAACAGCTGTCCCCAAGGTTAAAAACATGGTTGCTAGCATAGACCTCACAGCATATTTGAGGTAATTATGACGTGACAAGTCGTCTTTTTTTTCAATGCTTTTAGCGAGGTTGTTAATCAATTCACTGTTATAACCAGTGTAGTTGTTTTTCATCTCTATTCTCCTATTTTATTTTGATAAAGCATAGCTATTATAACATATTTGCTAAGGAGAAAAAGATGATTTAGTAAAAAACTTCACATTTTTATAAAGTTAACGTTTTCATAGAAAAAATGAAAAAGTCTCAATTAAAGAGGGATTAGAAAGGTTCGTTTTTCGTCATTTATGATATAATAAAATGGATTGAACTATTAGAGGTGTTAGCCCCTCAATAACAGGAGAGTAAAATGTCAAAACCAATTCGTGTGCGTTACGCACCAAGTCCAACGGGTTTGCTTCATATTGGTAATGCCCGTACTGCTTTGTTTAATTATCTCTATGCCCGTCATCATGGTGGTCAATTTATCATTCGTATTGAAGACACAGATCGTAAACGTCATGTTGAAGATGGTGAACGCTCGCAGCTAGAAAATCTACGCTGGTTGGGGATTGATTGGGATGAAAGCCCAGAAACTCATGAACAATACCGTCAATCAGAACGCCTAGCAATCTATCAGCAATATGTAGATGAGCTTTTAGAAAAGGGATTGGCTTACAAATCTTATGTGACTGAAGAAGAACTGGCTGCTGAGCGTGAGCGTCAAGAGGCCGCTGGAGAAACCCCGCGTTACGTCAATGAGTTTTTAGGCATGACGGAAACGGAAAAAGCAGCCTACATTGCTGAACGTGAAGCTAAGGGAATTATCCCAACCGTTCGTTTGGCTGTCAATGAATCTGGTATTTATAAATGGACAGATATGGTCAAGGGTGAAATTGAGTTTGAAGGTGGCAACATCGGTGGTGATTGGGTGATTCAGAAAAAAGATGGTTACCCAACTTATAATTTTGCCGTGGTTGTTGATGATCATCTGATGGAAATTTCTCATGTTATCCGAGGAGATGACCATATCGCTAATACACCTAAGCAGTTGATGATTTATGAGGCTTTGGGTTGGGAAGCTCCAGAATTTGGGCACATGACCTTGATTATCAACTCTGAAACCGGTAAAAAATTGTCAAAACGTGATACCAATACCCTACAGTTTATTGAGGACTATCGTAAGAAAGGGTATCTGCCTGAAGCAGTCTTTAACTTTATCTCGCTATTAGGTTGGAACCCAGGTGGTGAAGAAGAAATCTTCTCTCGTCAAGAGTTGATTGAGCTATTTGATGAAAATCGTTTGAGCAAGTCACCAGCAGCTTTTGATCAGAAAAAAATGGATTGGATGAGCAATGACTACATCAAAAAAGCTGATTCAGCTAAGATTTTTGATATGGCTAAGCCTTATCTTGAAGAGGTAGATCGTTTGACAGATAAAGCAGCTGATATGGTGGCTCTTTATCAACCACAATTAAATTCTGTTGATGAAATTGTTGGTTTGACGGATCTTTTCTTTACAGATTTTCCAAGTCTATCGGAGGAAGCAAAAGAGGTGATGGCAGCTGAAACAGTTCCAACAGTTCTAACTAGCTTTAAGGAAAAACTAAGTCAGTTGTCATCAGAAGAATTTTTGGCAGACAATATTGCTCCACAAATCAAGGCAGTTCAAAAAGAAACAGGAATCAAAGGGAAAAATCTCTTCATGCCAATTCGTATTGCAGTTTCAGGTGAAATGCATGGTCCAGACCTACCAAATACGATCTATTTGTTGGGTCAAGAGAAATCAATCCAACACCTAGAACAAATGCTAGCAAAAATTAGCTAGTTTTAGAGACACTTCCAAAGGAAGTGTCCTTTTTTGACGCATAATCTGACTTGCTAAAAAGGATAAGTCATGGTAAAATGTAGGTTACGGAGGCGTTATGGCACAAAAAAAAGCGAGTTTAGCCTGTGTTGATTGCGGTAGTCGAAACTATTCGATTGGTTTAAGTAGTAATCCTAAGATGACACGGTTAGAAGTTAATAAATTCTGTAAACATTGTAAAAAGTACACCTTACACAAGGAAACAAGATAAAAGGAGAATGGTGTGAAATTCAGTATTTTTAAGGTTTTGAAAGATACCAGCTGGCCAGATCGCAAACAACGTTGGAAGGATTTCTTGTCAGTCATTGAATACACAGCGTTTTTTGCTTTGATTATTTTTATCTTTGATAAGTTATTATCATTGGGTATTCTTGATTTAATTAAACGATTTTAATCAAAGGGACAGTAAAAAGTTAATCTGACTTTTTCTGATGAAAGGATAAAAAATGTTAGATAGTTTTGATAAGGGCTGGTTTGTTTTACAGACCTATTCAGGTTATGAAAATAAGGTAAAAGAAAACCTAATTCAGCGAGCTCAAACTTATAATATGTTGGAAAACATCTTGCGTGTTGAGATTCCAACGCAGACAGTGAATGTTGAAAAAAATGGTCAAACCAAGGAAGTGGAAGAAAATCGCTTTCCAGGTTATGTTTTGGTTGAGATGGTCATGACAGACGAGGCATGGTTTGTGGTGCGTAACACACCAAACGTTACAGGTTTTGTAGGGTCACATGGTAACCGTTCAAAACCAACACCATTATTGGAAGAAGAGATTCGTTCAATTCTCTTGTCAATGGGTCAAACGATTGATGTGATTGATACCAATATCAAGGTAGGAGATACCGTACAAATCATTGATGGTGCCTTTATGGGACAAGAAGGTCGAGTTATCGAGATTGAAAACAACAAAGTGAAAATCATGATTAGCATGTTTGGTTCAGAAACCCAAGCTGAACTAGGCCTATATCAGATTGCTGAAATCAATTAAAGGTTAAGTAACAGGACATGGGTGTCCTGTTATTTTTTATTTTCTTTGCTATACTAAAGTTGTAAGAAATAAAGTCTAGGAGATGTCTTATGTTAAAAAACAAGAAAGTGATACTCTTATTTGGTTTATTGGCATTAAGAGTAGGTTTGTCCTTACTTGAAACCTTGAAAAATTTCGGAGTCGTAACATTAAAGAGTTCTCAAAATTTAATGACTTTGTCAGATTACTTGTCAATGCCGATTTTATTGCTGATTATTTATATCGCCTATGACCACTACCGTTCAGAAAAGAGATAGTCAGGATGTCATCACTATTTGCTTAAAAATACCACTCATTTTTAGGTAAATATCCTTGACAAGTTAGAGCCGTCGTGCTAAGATAATGGGAGTACTTTTTACTTTTGGTCTCTCCAAAGTGTACAGAGACGTGCTGACAAATAGTTGCAAAGTACACACTGTTCTAGGCTGTCACCAAGTGCTAGAACAACCAAAAATAAAATCTTACAGGAGAATGTAGATGCCTACAATTAACCAGTTGGTACGTAAACCACGTAAATCTAAAGTAGAAAAATCTAAATCACCAGCTTTGAACGTTGGTTACAACAGCCATAAAAAAGTTCAAACTAACGTGTCATCACCACAAAAACGTGGAGTTGCAACTCGTGTTGGAACAATGACACCTAAAAAACCTAACTCTGCCCTTCGTAAATTTGCCCGTGTACGTTTGAGCAACCTTATCGAAGTAACTGCTTACATCCCAGGTATCGGCCACAACTTGCAAGAGCATAGCGTGGTACTTATTCGTGGTGGACGTGTAAAAGACCTTCCAGGGGTACGTTACCATATCGTTCGTGGTGCACTTGATACAGCAGGTGTTGCTGACCGTAAGCAAGGCCGTTCTAAATACGGTGCAAAACGTCCTAAAGGATAATAGAAGGGAGATAAGAAAATATGAGTCGTAAAAATAGAGCGCCTAAGCGCGAAGTATTGGCAGATCCATTGTACAATTCACAACTTGTAACACGTCTTATCAACCGTGTTATGCTTGATGGAAAACGTGGAGTAGCAGCAAGCATCGTTTACGGTGCCTTTGAACAAATCGCTGAAGCAACTGGTGAAAATGCACTTGAAGTTTTTGAAACAGCTATGGAAAACATCATGCCTGTTCTTGAAGTTCGTGCACGTCGTGTTGGTGGTTCTAACTACCAAGTTCCAGTTGAAGTTCGTCCAGAGCGTCGTACAACATTAGGTCTTCGTTGGTTGGTCAATGCATCACGTTTGCGTGGTGAGCACACGATGAAAGACCGTTTGGCTAAAGAAATCATGGATGCTGCTAACAACACTGGTGCGTCTGTTAAAAAACGTGAAGACACTCACAAAATGGCAGAAGCAAACCGTGCATTCGCACACTTCCGCTGGTAAGACTAAGAGTTTTAAGACGATTAAAAGAGAATTTCAAAAAGTTGATAATAACCAATTTTTTCAAATTGTCAGTCTTTACTCAAGCTGGAGGTTTGTTCTCAAATTAAATAGCATTTGAGTTGAAGCATCTAGTTAAGATTTAAGAAATAGCAAGAACGGGTAGGTCCTGCCTATCCGTTTTTGACAAATTTATGCTATAATAAAAAAGTAAATAAAAATTTATTAGGAGAAACTAATGGCACGCGAATTTTCACTTGAAAAAACTCGTAATATCGGAATCATGGCTCACGTTGATGCTGGTAAGACAACAACAACTGAGCGTATTCTTTACTACACTGGTAAAATCCATAAAATTGGTGAAACGCATGAAGGTGCATCACAAATGGACTGGATGGAGCAAGAGCAAGAACGTGGTATCACAATCACATCTGCAGCAACAACAGCTCAATGGAACGACCATCGTGTAAATATCATCGACACACCAGGACACGTGGATTTCACAATCGAAGTACAACGTTCTCTTCGTGTTCTTGATGGTGCAGTTACCGTTCTTGACTCACAATCAGGTGTTGAGCCACAAACAGAAACTGTATGGCGTCAAGCAACTGAGTACGGCGTTCCTCGTATCGTATTTGCCAACAAAATGGATAAAATCGGTGCTGACTTCCTTTACTCAGTAAGCACACTTCATGATCGTTTGCAAGCAAATGCTCACCCAATTCAATTGCCAATCGGTGCAGAAGATGACTTCCGTGGTATCATTGACTTGATTAAGATGAAAGCTGAGATTTACACTAACGACCTTGGTACTGACATCTTGGAAGAAGATATTCCTGCTGAATACCTTGAGCAAGCTGAAGAGTACCGTGAAAAATTGGTTGAAGCAGTAGCTGAAACAAACGAAGACTTGATGATGAAATACCTTGAAGGTGAAGAAATCACTAACGACGAATTGAAAGAAGCAATCCGTCAAGCAACAATCAACGTTGAGTTCTTCCCTGTACTTTGTGGTTCTGCCTTCAAAAACAAGGGTGTTCAATTGATGCTTGATGCAGTTATCGACTACCTACCAAGCCCACTTGATATCCCTGCAATCAAAGGTATCAACCCAGATACTGACGAAGAAGAAACTCGTCCAGCATCTGATGAAGAGCCATTTGCAGCCCTTGCCTTCAAAATCATGACAGACCCATTCGTAGGTCGTTTGACATTCTTCCGTGTGTACTCAGGTGTTCTTAACTCAGGTTCATACGTTTTGAATACATCAAAAGGTAAACGTGAGCGTATCGGACGTATCCTTCAAATGCACGCAAACAGCCGTGAAGAAATCCAAACAGTTTACTCTGGAGATATCGCTGCCGCTGTTGGTTTGAAAGATACAACAACTGGTGATTCATTGACTGATGAAAAAGCTAAAGTAATCCTTGAGTCAATCAACGTTCCAGAACCAGTTATCCAATTGATGGTTGAGCCAAAATCTAAAGCTGACCAAGACAAGATGGGTATCGCCCTTCAAAAACTTGCTGAAGAAGATCCAACATTCCGTGTTGAAACTAACGTTGAAACTGGTGAAACAGTTATCTCTGGTATGGGTGAGCTTCACTTGGATGTCCTTGTTGACCGTATGCGTCGTGAGTTCAAGGTTGAAGCTAACGTAGGTGCTCCTCAAGTATCTTACCGTGAAACATTCCGTGCTTCAACTCAAGCTCGTGGATTCTTCAAACGCCAATCTGGTGGTAAAGGTCAATTCGGTGACGTTTGGATTGAATTTACACCAAACGAAGAAGGTAAAGGTTTCGAGTTTGAAAATGCTATCGTCGGTGGTGTGGTTCCTCGTGAATTCATCCCAGCGGTTGAAAAAGGTTTGATTGAGTCTATGGCTAACGGTGTCCTTGCTGGCTACCCAATGGTTGACGTAAAAGCTAAACTTTACGATGGTTCATACCATGATGTTGACTCATCTGAAACTGCCTTCAAGATTGCGGCTTCTCTTGCCCTTAAAGAAGCTGCTAAATCAGCTCAACCAGCTATCCTTGAGCCAATGATGCTTGTAACCATTACTGCTCCAGAAGATAACCTTGGAGATGTTATGGGACATGTGACTGCTCGTCGTGGTCGTGTAGATGGTATGGAAGCTCGTGGTAATACACAAGTGGTTCGTGCCTTTGTACCATTGGCTGAAATGTTCGGTTATGCAACAGTTCTTCGTTCTGCAACTCAAGGACGTGGTACGTTCATGATGGTATTTGACCACTATGAAGATGTTCCTAAGTCAGTTCAAGAAGAAATTATCAAAAAAAATAAAGGTGAAGACTAATTATCTTCAATAGACAGAGTGATGAGCTCTGTCTTTTTTGTTAAAAATACTTCAAAGCTGCGAAAAGTATTTGCAATTCAAATTAAATAGTTATATAATAGACATGTTGAAGGATTCTTGTAACTAATCAAGTTAATCTTTTCACAAAAGGGACTTCCCTTAAAAATATTAAGTATTGATTTTCATAAGGAGGAAATCACAAATGGTAGTTAAAGTTGGTATTAACGGTTTCGGACGTATCGGTCGTCTTGCTTTCCGTCGTATCCAAAACGTAGAAGGTGTTGAAGTGACTCGTATCAACGACCTTACAGATCCTAACATGCTTGCACACTTGTTGAAATACGACACAACTCAAGGTCGTTTCGACGGTACTGTGGAAGTTAAAGAAGGTGGATTCGAAGTTAACGGTAAATTCATCAAAGTTTCTGCAGAGCGTGAGCCAGGTAACATTGACTGGGCTACAGATGGTGTAGAAATCGTTCTTGAAGCGACTGGTTTCTTTGCTTCTAAATCAGCAGCTGAGCAACACATCCATGAAAATGGTGCGAAAAAAGTTGTTATCACAGCTCCTGGTGGAAATGATGTTAAAACAGTTGTATTTAACACTAACCATGACATCCTTGACGGTAGCGAAACAGTTATCTCAGGTGCTTCATGTACTACAAACTGCTTGGCACCAATGGCTAAAGCTCTTCATGATGCATACGGTGTTCAAAAAGGTTTGATGACGACAATCCATGGTTACACTGGTGACCAAATGGTTCTTGATGGTCCACACCGTGGTGGTGACCTTCGTCGTGCTCGTGCAGCAGCAAACATCGTACCTAACTCAACAGGTGCTGCTAAAGCTATCGGTCTTGTTATCCCAGAATTGAACGGTAAACTTGACGGTGCTGCACAACGTGTTCCAGTTCCAACAGGTTCTGTAACTGAATTGGTTGTAACACTTGATAAGAAAGTAACTGCTGACGAAATCAACGCAATGATGAAATCAGTTGCAAACGAGTCTTACGGTTATACTGAAGATGCAATCGTATCATCAGATATCGTTGGTATGGCTTACGGTTCATTGTTTGACGCAACTCAAACTAAAGTTCTTGACGTTGACGGTGAGCAATTGGTTAAAGTTGTTTCATGGTATGACAACGAAATGTCTTACACTGCACAACTTGTTCGTACACTTGAGTACTTTGCAAAATTGGCAAAATAATTAGGTGATTAGGGAGGTCGTTTGACCTTCCTTTTTTTGTCAAATAAGGGTCTGATATTTTGTTAAGTCCTTAACATTTTCAAAAATTATGATATAATAAGAGAGTATAAAAAAGAAGGAGTCTTAAAAATGGCTAAATTAACTGTAAAAGATGTGAATGTAAAGGGTAAAAAAGTCCTTGTTCGTGTGGATTTTAATGTGCCTTTGAAAGATGGTGTGATTACAAATGATAACCGTATCACAGCTGCACTTCCAACAATCAAACATATTATTGAGCAAGGTGGACGTGCGATTCTGTTCTCACATTTAGGACGTGTTAAAGAAGAAGCAGATAAAGAAGGGAAATCATTGGCACCAGTAGCGGCTGATTTGTCAGCTAAACTTGGTCAAGAAGTTGTCTTTATTGCGGGAGCTACTCGTGGTGCAGAACTAGAAGCTGCAATCAATGCTCTTGAAGATGGTCAAGTACTTTTAGTTGAAAACACTCGTTTTGAAGATGTTGACGGTAAGAAAGAATCTAAAAACGATGCTGAACTTGGTCAATACTGGGCAAGTCTAGGTGACGGTATCTTCGTTAATGATGCTTTTGGTACAGCTCACCGTGCTCATGCGTCAAACGTTGGTATTTCAGCAAACGTTGAGCAAGCAGTGGCAGGTTTCCTTTTGGAAAATGAAATTGCTTATATCCAAGAAGCAGTTGAAACACCAGAACGTCCATTTGTTGCCATTCTTGGTGGTTCCAAAGTATCTGATAAGATTGGTGTTATCGAGAACCTTTTAGAAAAAGCTGATAAGGTACTTATCGGTGGTGGTATGACTTATACTTTCTATAAAGCACAAGGTATTGAGATTGGTAATTCATTGGTTGAAGAAGATAAACTTGATGTAGCTAAGGCTCTTCTTGAAAAATCAAATGGTAAATTGATTTTGCCAGTTGATTCAAAAGAGGCGAATGCTTTTGCAGGTTATGATGTTGTTCGTGATACTGATGGTGAAGCAGTTTCTGAAGGTTTCCTAGGTCTTGATATCGGACCAAAATCAATTGAGAAATTTGATGCTGAGCTAACAGGTGCTAAGACAGTTGTTTGGAATGGTCCAATGGGTGTCTTTGAAAATCCTGATTTCCAAGCTGGTACAATCGGTGTGATGGACGCTATCGTTAAACAACCTGATGTGAAATCAATCATCGGTGGTGGTGACTCAGCAGCCGCAGCTATCAATCTCGGTCGTGCTGATAAATTCTCATGGATTTCAACTGGTGGTGGAGCAAGTATGGAATTGCTTGAAGGAAAAGTTCTTCCAGGTCTTGCTGCCCTAACAGAAAAATAAGACTGAATGATTGAAGGGAGAGGGTATCGCAACTGGCGATATCCTTTTCTTTGAGATTGAGAAAGAAAACAAGATGGATTTTAGACAATTTAAATTTGATAAGAAGCAGTTTCGTTTGGGGTTGAGGACTTTTAAGACAGGCTTGTCAGTTTTTTTGGTTTTGTTATTATTTAAGTTATTTGGTTGGGAAGGAACGCAAATCGCTGCCTTGACAGCCGTTTTTAGCCTGAGAGAAGATTTTGGAACGAGCTTGCAGTTTGGGATTTCTCGGATTTTAGCCAATAGTATCGGTGGTTTTTTTGCAGTTATTTTCTTTTCCTTGACTAATTTGTTGGGAGGATCTTACTGGCTGACGCTTTTTACCTTACCGATTTTGACCATGCTGACCATTATGACCAATGTTGCTATGAATAATAAGGCGGGTGTGATTGGTGGGGTTGCTGCCTTGCTAATCATTACCCTATCTATCCCAGATGGGGATACTATTTTATATGTTTTCGTGCGAATTTTTGAAACCTTTGTTGGTGTTTTTATTGCCATTATGGTTAATGCTGATGTGGATTGGCTTAAGAACCGCTTAAAAAAGAAATCCATGTGACAAAATCTAACATTTGGTCTTGACAGTGCTTGTTTTTCTTTTTATAATGTAAGAAATAAAGGAGAAATGGTGATGAGAGAGAAGGAATTACGACGGCATATGGCAGTTTTTCCTATTGGTTCGGTAATGACCTTGACTGACCTGACGGCTAGACAGATTCGCTATTATGAAGAACAGGGTTTGATTTTGCCCAAACGAAGTAAGGGTAATCGTCGTCTTTATTCACTGAATGATATGGATAGGTTATTGGAAATTAAGGATTTTCTAGATGAGGGCTTAAATATGGCGGCTATTAAGGCTCACTATGCCCAAGAAAAGCCCGTTTCTACTAGAAGTAAGTCCAAGAAACCCTTATCTGACGCTGATGTTAGGCAAATTTTACACGATGATTTGTTGCGTCAAGGACGTTTCAATCAGCCCACTCAGCACTTGGGTGGTCACCGTTTAGGACGATAGTTTAGACAAGAAGGAGAGCAACATGTCAATTACTGCAGAAGATATTCGTCGTGATATTCGTGATAAAAATGTGACCTTTTTACGCCTCATGTTTACTGATATTATGGGAATTATGAAAAATGTTGAAATTCCAGCTACCAGTGAGCAATTAGAGAAGATTCTATCTAATAAAGCTATGTTTGATGGGTCTTCCATTGAGGGATTTGTTCGTATCAATGAGTCGGACATGTATCTTTATCCTGATTTGAACACTTGGACGGTCTTTCCTTGGGGAGATGAACATGGTGCAGTTGGTGGCTTGATTTGTGATATTTATACGGCTGAAGGTAAACCATTTGCAGGTGATCCTCGTGGCAATCTCAAGCGTGCCTTGGCAAATATGGAAGAAATGGGTTTCAAATCTTTTAATTTGGGACCAGAACCAGAGTTCTTTCTCTTTAAATTAGATGAAACAGGCAATCCAACTCTAGAAGTCAATGATAAGGGGGGCTACTTTGATTTGGCTCCAACGGATTTGGCTGATAATACCCGTCGAGAAATTGCTGCGGTGTTAACCAAAATGGGCTTTGAAGTTGAGGCCTGTCACCACGAGGTAGCAGCAGGTCAACACGAGATTGATTTCAAATACACAGACGCTTTGAGAGCCTGTGATAATATTCAACTGTTTAAGTTGGTGGTTAAGACCATTGCTCGTAAGCACGGTTTGTATGCGACCTTTATGGCCAAGCCGAAGTATGGTATTGCAGGGTCTGGTATGCACTGCAATATGTCCTTGTTTGATGAAACAGGTAATGTGTTTTACGATGTTAATGACCCAAGGGGAATGCAATTATCAAAAACTGCCTATTATTTCTTGGGTGGGTTGATGAAACATGCCTATGGCTATACCGCTATCACCAATCCAACTGTTAATTCCTACAAACGTTTGGTACCAGGCTATGAAGCTCCTGTTTATGTGGCTTGGGCTGGGCAAAATCGTTCGCCTTTGATTCGAGTGCCGGCTTCACGAGGGATGGGAACGCGTTTAGAGTTGCGTTCAGTTGATCCCATGGCCAATCCTTATTTGGCTTTGGCGGTACTTTTAGCGTCCGGTTTGGATGGTATTAGCAATAAAATTGTGGCACCCGCTCCTGTTGAGAGCAATATCTATGTCATGACACCAGAGGAACGTCAGGCAGCAGATATTATTGATTTGCCGTCAACCTTGCATAATGCCCTTAAAGCCTTGCAAAAAGATGAAGTGGTCAAAGAGGCTTTGGGAGAGCACATCTATACCAATTTCTTAGAAGCCAAGCGAATCGAGTGGGCTAGCTATGCCGCCTATGTTTCCCAATGGGAAATCGACAACTATCTGGACAGTTATTAGTCCTTACTAAAAGACTTGGTCTGTCTGCCAAGTCTTTTGTTTATCAGCTCAGCCTTTGTCAAGGAAAGTAGATAATATAAGCAAATTACTTGATAAATAGGGGGGGGGGGGGAGTAAACTAGTTAAGTGAATAAAAAAAGAAACGGAGTATTTATGAAAAAGTATCTTACCTTATTTTCTCTCTTGTTGTTGACAGCTTGTTCGGTAAAAGAGAGTAAAGAAAGCACAACGACGATTATCGAAGCAGCAAACGGCTCGTCAAGTCAGTCGAGTACAAGTCAGAATGCGTCGAGTTCTTCTTCGGCAGGAGAGTCGTCATCAACCGTGGTGAAAGAGAGTAGTTCATCAAGTCAGAGTGAGTCATCATCGTCAGCAGACAAGAAAGCTAACACATCAAGTCAATCAAGTTCAAACAGTGACTCGTCAAGTTCAAGCCAAACGGAATCAAGTAACTCTAGCTCTACTGTAGCAGTGGATTATTCACTCTATGACAGTGTGATTTCAGAATATCGTCAAGTGGTGGATGGTAATAATCCAACGTCATCTATTAGTGCAGAATCCCTGCAATTAAGAAGAGGTATTTCTTATTATACAGATATTGAATACAATCTGTATGACTTTGATCAGAATGGTGTGGATGAGTTGACGGTTTCTTTAATCGCTAAAGATGGTTACCGTGCTCTTCTTGATATTTTTACGATCAAAGACAACCAAGCGATTAGATTGACCAATGATAGTAATCTTGCTATGCTAGGTAATCGTATGCGATTGATTCCGTTACAGGATGGTTCTTTCTACTATAAAGGGTCAGGGTCTGCCTCGTCGGCTGTTTATGCTCATTATCGCTTAAGTGCTGATGGTGGAGCTTTAGAAAAAGTTACTGAAAGCACGTCTGAGTCTGACCTTGGAAAATTGCCAGAAGCTCTGGACTTAACTATTCTAACGTGGCAATCAGTCCAAAATAGTGATTCTCAGACATCAAGCAGCCAAACTGAAACGGCAACAGGTAGTTCAATGGACTTACAAGCTATTATGGCAAGAGATTATTCATCGATTGTGGGGACGTGGAAGGCTGGAAATGGCTATGTGCTTGAATTTACCAATACGGAGGTATTTTTAAATGGTTCATTACTGCAAATTAATCCAGGAAAAGAAAGAGAAGGTTATTTAGAAGGAGGCATACCAGGTGCTGGAATGGCCATTATTCCAGCAGGAGTGGTCGGTCCAAGTGATGAGACTTGGTCAGATAAATCTGATAGTACTAAAGATAGGATAGTGATTGCTCAACAACTTTATGTAGGCCCAGATGCCTTTTTCTACAAGGTTTCAGACTAAGTATAATATAAAAAATCCACCTATTTGGTGGATTTTTTCTTATTTATGATTGTTTTTATCTGGTGTTAAGACCATAGGGATGATAATGGGTTCACGTTCAGTTTTTTCATATAGGAATGGTCGTAGGGCATTGACAATCGCCCCATTGACAGACTGAACAGTTGCTTCCTTGTTTTTCAGAGCGATACGAATGGCGTTAAAGAGCAAGCGTTGACTTTCACGGATTAGCTCGCCAGATTCTCGCATATAGATGAAGCCGCGACTAAGAATGTCAGGTCCTGCCAAAATCATCTTAGATTTGAAGTCAACAGTTGCTACAGCAAGCACGACGCCGTCTTCTGATAGGTCATGACGATCACGAAGGACGGCAGCTCCGATATCACCGACCCCACTACCATCAACATAGATGTCTTGGGCGTTGAATTTACCAGAAATACGAGCCGAATCCTTGGTCAAGGCCAAGACGTCACCATTTTCCATGATGAAAATGTTATCTTTTTCGACCCCTGTATCGACTGCCAAGCTCGCATGTACCTTTTGCATACGGTATTCACCATGAACAGGCATGAAATATTTAGGTTTCATCAGACGGAGCATGAGTTTTTGCTCTTGCTGACCACCGTGACCAGATGTGTGAATATTGTTGATTTTACCGTGGATAACAGAAACACCTGCTTCTTGAATGGTGTTAATCAATTTATTAACACTGGTGGTATTACCAGGGATTGGACTAGATGAGAAGATAACGGTATCGCCTGGTTGTAGCGTCACTTGACGATGGGTGCCGTTGGCAATACGAGCCAAGGCAGCCATCGATTCGCCCTGACTTCCTGTACACATGATTAAAATCTCACTAGCGTGGTAGTTTTTGATTTCGGTAGGTTCGATAAATGTGCCTTTTGGCACTTTGATATAACCGAGTTCGATACCATTGACAATGGCTTTTTCCATGGAACGACCAAAGACGGCAATCTTACGTCCTGTCTTAACGGCAGCTTCGGCAGCCTGTTGCAGACGGAAGATATTTGAGGCAAAAGAGGCAAAAATGATGCGTCCTTCGATACCTTCGATAATCTTCATGATAGATTGCCCAACCATTTGTTCAGAGTTGGTAAAGGTTGGCACTTCAGCATTGGTCGAATCTGACAAAAGAAGTAAGACGCCATCTTCGCCCAAGGCAGCCATACGGTGAAGGTCAGCAGGCTCACCAACAGGTGTGAAGTCGAACTTGAAGTCACCCGTGCAGACGACCTTGCCTTGTGGGGTATGGATAACGATTCCTAATGGTTCTGGAATCGAGTGGGTCGTGCGAAAGAAGGTAACACTTAGATTTTTGAAAGTCAGTTCGGTATTGTGGTTGATTTCGTGTAATTTAGCCTCACGCAAGATACCATGTTCTTCCAATTTGCCACGAATCAGTGACAAGGCTAATGGCCCAGCATAGATAGGGATATTGGCTTGTTTGAGAAGAAAGGGAATCCCACCGATATGATCTTCGTGACCATGGGTGATAACCAAGGCTTTGACACGCTTAATGTTGTCAACGATGTAAGAGTAATCTGGAATAACGTAGTCGATACCGAGAAGGTCGTCTTCTGGAAACTTAATCCCAGCGTCAACGATGATAATTTCATCTTGGTATTCAATGCCGTAGGTATTTTTACCGATTTCTCCCAGACCGCCGATAGCGAAAACGCCAACTTCTTCTGATTTGAGATTGATACTTGACATATTAGAACTCCGTTAAGACAAAGGCACCAGATTCTTTTTCGTATTCAAGGTGCTTTTCAGATAAACGTTCAATGTGTTCGATGTTATAGGCAGTGTGTTGTTCAACTAATTCACGAGCCATAATACGCCCTGCCAGTTCATCTTTACTATCAATGTCAAGGTAGAGTGCCTTAGTTTGTTCTCGACGTGGATTGCGATCCTTGGTTTCTTGGTAAAAAATTTTGTAAATCATAAAAATCCTTTCTTTTGTCATCCTGTTAAATCAATGGTGTGAAAAAGCTATCAGATAAGCACTAGATGGGGCTAGACCTGAGGTTTCTTTTCTTCAATTTTTGTGTAATAGATTTAACCGTGATTCGTTGCAATTATAATAATTATATCATAAAATAAAAGGGAGAATCAAGTAAGGAAGTAAGAAAGATGAAAGTTTTAGCGTTTGATAGTTCTAGTCAAGCCTTATCTGTTGCTTTATTAGACAATCAAAACATAGTGGCACAAACTAACCTTGATATGAAACAAAATCATAGTGTGACCTTGATGCCAACTATCGATTTTTTGATGACTTTAGTGGGTTGGCAACCAAGTGATTTAGAGCGTGTTGTGGTGGCTCAGGGGCCTGGTTCTTATACTGGTTTGAGAATGGCAGTGGCAACAGCCAAGACTTTAGCCTATGCCTTACAGATTGATGTTGTTGGTTTATCTAGTCTGTTAGCGTTAACCGCTGTTGATTTTTCCGGTTTAGTGATTCCTTTGATTGACGCTAGACGCAATCATGTTTATGCTGGTTTTTATCTTGACGGAAACCGTCAACAAGCTGATGCCTATATGAGTTTTGAAACGGTTTTGACCATTGCTCAAGATTGGCAAGGTGAGGTCTGTTTTGTTGGTGAGGTGGAAGGTTTTCGCCAACAGATAGAAGAAACCATGCCAACAGCTAAGATTAAAGCCAGTCTGCCATCAGCGAGTTTATTAGGCCAACTGGGTCAAAAAATGCCTGCCCTTAACACCCATGATTTAGTTCCTAATTATCTCAAACGCGTTGAAGCTGAAGAAAATTGGTTGAAAGAACACGATGACACAGACGATCACTATATTAAATGGGTCTAAGTACGACCAAGAAATTCTTGCCGAAATCATCTTTGAGATTTTAAGCGATGTGTATGCCAAATCACCTTGGAGTCTGCCACAAATTCAAGCGGATTTACGTCAAGAAGATGTGACCTATTTAGTGGCAGTCCAAGAAGGTGAAGTGCTTGGTTTTTTGACTTGGCAAGACTTGTTTGGTGAGATTGAAGTGACTAATTTAGCGGTGAAAACTACCTACGGTGGTCAAGGAATAGGTAGTCGGTTGTTGGCGCATTTACCAAAAGAAATGGGATCGATTTTTTTAGAAGTGCGTCAGTCAAATACAGTCGCCCAACATCTCTATAAAAAGTTTGGGTTTGTTGAACTTGGTGTGAGAAAAAATTATTATCATCAGCCAAGAGAAGACGCTGTAATCATGAAACGATAGGAAGAAAACATGACAGAAAAGATTTTTTTAGCTATTGAGTCATCTTGCGATGAAACGAGCGTGGCAATTTTGAAAAATGATCAACTGGTCAGCAATGTGATTGCTAGTCAAGTGGCTAGTCATAAGCGATTTGGTGGGGTAGTGCCTGAGGTGGCTAGTCGTCATCATGTAGAGGTCATTACGACTTGTATTGA
This sequence comes from Streptococcus sp. sy010, assembly GCF_007859175.1. Taxonomy (NCBI): domain Bacteria; kingdom Bacillati; phylum Bacillota; class Bacilli; order Lactobacillales; family Streptococcaceae; genus Streptococcus; species Streptococcus sp. sy010. Next base: position 29,106 of record NZ_VOHO01000002.1, read on the forward strand.
ACAAGCCTTGTCTGAAGCTGAGGTAACTGCTAAGGATTTGACAGCAGTAGCGGTTACTTATGGGCCTGGTTTGGTTGGTGCTCTGTTGGTTGGTTTGTCAGCAGCTAAGGCTTTTGCATGGGCTAATCACTTGCCTTTGATTCCAGTTAATCACATGGCAGGTCATCTGATGGCTGCTCAAAGTGTAGAGCCATTGCAGTATCCATTGATGGCTTTGCTAGTTAGTGGGGGGCATACCGAACTGGTCTATGTGGCGAAAGAGGGCGACTATAAGATTATTGGGGAAACGCGTGACGATGCAGTAGGTGAAGCCTATGATAAGGTGGGACGTGTCATGGGCTTGCCTTATCCTGCTGGTCGTTTGATTGATGAGTTGGCTCATCAGGGAGAGGACACCTATCATTTCCCTCGTGCTATGATTAAGGAAGATCATCTAGAATTTTCCTTTTCTGGTCTTAAATCAGCTTTTATCAATCTTCATCATAATGCTCAGCAAAAAGGCGAGGAGTTGATTTTGGAAGATTTGTGTGCGTCCTTTCAAGAAGCGGTTCTAGACATTTTATTAGCCAAGGTAAAAAAAGCCCTAGCAACCTATCCTGTCAAGAGTTTGGTTGTGGCTGGAGGAGTGGCAGCCAATCAAGGTTTGCGTGAACGTTTGGCAGCTGAACTAACTGAAACCAAGGTGATTATCCCACCTTTGCGTCTATGTGGAGATAATGCCGGTATGATTGCTTATGCTGCTCAGGTGGAATACGAGAAAGGTCATTTTGCTGATTTGACTCTTAATGCTAAACCTAGTTTGACTTTTGACAGTTTATAGGAGTAGATGATGTTACATTTTGAAAATGATTATAATGAAGGCGTTCATCCAGAACTTTTAAAATCCTTAATAACTACCAATGAAGAAAATTTAGCAGGCTATGGTGCAGATTTTTATTGTCAGCGTGCCAGTGAAAAAATTCGTCAAGCCACCGCTTGCCCTCATGCAGAAGTGGATTTTTTAACAGGTGGCACTCAAACCAATCAAGTGGTAATCGCTAGTCTTTTAGCTTCTTATGAAGGAGTGATTGCTGCAGACACGGGTCATATTGCTGTTCATGAGGCTGGGGCGATTGAATATACTGGGCATAAGGTGATAACCTTACCTGCTAGTGAAGGAAAACTTCAGGCAGCGGATGTGGCTAGTTATCTGGCTGATTTTTATCAAGATGAGTCACATGCTCACATGGTATTTCCTGGCATGGTTTACATTTCTCATCCGACAGAATACGGCACTCTGTACACGAAACAAGAGCTTGGTGAGTTGGCGGAGGTTTGTCATCGCTATCAGTTGCCATTGTTTTTGGATGGTGCTCGCCTAGGTTATGGTTTAGTGGCTAAGGGGAATGATGTGGATTTGCCGACCATTGCTGAATTGACCGATGTTTTCTATATAGGTGGAACAAAGTTAGGAGCTTTGGCAGGGGAAGCGGTTGTTTTTACGAAAAATAATCGTCCCAAACAGTTTACAACAGTGATGAAACATCACGGGGCTTTGGTTGCTAAAGGCCGTTTATTTGGTGTTCAATTTGATCGCTTCTTTACCGATGATTTGTATTGGAAAATTGGTCAGGAGGCCGTTGATTTGGCAGAGCAACTGAAACAAATCTTGACAGATAAGGGCTACCGTTTTTATCTGGAAAGCCCAACCAATCAACAGTTTATTATTTTGGAAAATAGTTACTTACAAGAATTGGCAAAAAACGTGGTGTTCAGTAGTTGGCAAAAATATGATGAAGAACATACTGTTGTCCGACTGGCAACTAGCTGGTCAACAACACAGGCTGATATTGATGAATTGAAAAAGATTTTGTAAACTTTGGTGCTTGAATTAAAAAGAAGTTGAGAAAACTTATCTCAACTTTTTTGGTTAAGGAATGAAAAAATATAAATTTATTTTCAGAAAATCTTTACATTTTTAGTCAGACTTGATAAAATGAAGACTGTTGTAAATTTTACTTATTGGAGGATGTTAAGATGGATGTGACTTGGGTACTCAAGTATATCACAGAATTTATCGCCACTGCTTTTCTTGTTTTACTAGGAAATGGTGTTGTGGCTAACGTTAGTTTAAAAGGAACTAAGGGAAATGGTCAAGGCTTGACCTTGGTTGCTCTTGGTTATGGTTTAGGTTTGATGTTGCCAGCCTTGATGTTTGGTAATGTTTCAGGTAATCACGTGAATCCAGCCATTACAATCGGTTTGGCAGTTTCTGGGCTTTTCCCATGGGCTCATGTGGCTCCTTATATCTTGGCTCAATTTTTAGGAGCGATGTTTGCACAATTGGTCGTTGTTAGCATGTATGCGCCATTTTTCAAACAAACTGACGATGCTAATGCGATTTTAGGGTCATTTGCTATTATCAATAACTTAGATGATAACACAGTCGAAAGTCGTAAAGTTGCCACTCGCAATGGTTTTATCAGCGAATTTATTGGTTCGTTTGTTCTTTTCTTTGGGGTTCTAGCTTTGACTAAGAATTTCTTCGGTGCAGAATTGGTTGGTAAATTGGTTACAGCTGGCTATGAACAAACAGTCGCTGAAACACAAGTTGCTCCTTTTGTAACTGGTAGCTTGTCAGTTGCTCACATGGCGATTGGTTTCTTGTTGATGGCTCTTATTGCTGGTCTAGGTGGCCCAACAGGAGCAGGACTTAACCCAGCGCGTGATTTGGGACCTCGTTTGGTTCACCATTTCTTGCCAAAATCAGTTCTTGGTTCAGCTAAGGGTGATTCAAAATGGTGGTACGCTTGGGTTGGTGTTGTAGCACCAATTCTAGCAGGTGTCTTGGCAGTTGCCTTGTTCAAATACCTTTATCTAGGATAAGAAAAAAGAGGGATTCCCTCTTTTTTTTGTTTATAAGGAGTCTTTAATTACAGCAATTAAGTCGTTACGGTCTAAAATCCATTGTTCACGCTCATCCTTTTCATAGGTACGATTGGTTAGGAAGATAGCAGCCTTGTGTTGCTTGCGGTTAAAGAGAATAAAGGTACCTGTGTAACCTGTATGGAGAAGCCAGTCGCCTTGTAAATCCCAAGCAAGAGAGCGTTCTTTTTCGCCTAAACTATAATTTTGATCTAATTGTTTGGCAAACTCATCCTGTAAATAATGCTCTAAAAATTGCTCAAGATCAGCAAGATTTGAAAACAATCCAGCACTGCCTGCGTGTTCTTTAAGCACTCGTGCTTTTGGGTCATGAACGTAACCGTCTGTCACATTTTTGACAGTAGGCACTGCCTGACTAATAGGGCCAAAAGATGTATTGGGCATCTGCCAAGGGCTAAAAATTTCCTTTTGGAAAATGGTAGCCAAGTCCTGACCATAGAGTTCTTCAATTAAGAAACCAAGAAGAATAAAGTTGATGTCAGTATAAAGGAAAGGTTTATCGGTTGATACGGTAATGTGATTGATGGCCTCAATCAACTCCTTAGCGTTTAGCTGATCGCGATTAGCAATAAAAGGATTGATGCCAGAATGGTGGGTTAACAGCTCTCTAATTGTCACTTGATTACTGTGAAAGGCGGGATAGTAGTCTTTGAGTGGTCTATCCAGTTCGACTTGGCCAGTTTGCAATAAAAAAATCATGATGGTACCGACGCCAACAACTTTGGAAACACTCGCGAGGTCATAGATTAAATCACTCTTGACAGGATTTATACCGTCAAGAGTACCTAGATAATGACGTGTCCATTTGCCGTCATAGAGTGAAAGACTGGCACCATGGTAGATGTTTTCTTTAATTTGTGATTGAATTTTTATTAAGATGTTGTCTATCATTTTTGAAACCATACTTCAATGTTACTTGGATCTGAAACGACAAGAATCGTTTCTTTCTTATCTAAGAAAAAGTCAATTCCCTTATCAGTGAAAAATTGAGCTAGGTGGTTAAGGTCATAATCTTTTGCCACCTCGAAGTGAATGATTTCTAAATCCCATGTTTCATTAGGATTGACTGACAAATCTTGATCTTGACTTTGTTTCAAATCAAGCTTCAGGGGTAGTTGTTGATAAAAAGCACGGGTGTTTTCTAGATTGGTCACATGAAGGCTTAAACCATCAATACGATAGTCGGTTAACCCCTTAAAGTCAGCTTGTTTTTGGTAATCTCTGTGACTGATGGGACTCAACTTGGCTAAGTCATCTTCTGAATGCAGTAGAACCAAGTCGCCTTGAGGTGAACGCGCTTCAAAAGCGTAGCCTTTTTCCCCTAAGAAGACCTGTTCTGTTTTAATAGATTGAGCCAAAAGGCTTTCAATCTCTCGAGGGTCTAGAACTTTAATCATGAGCTTGGCTAATTTTTTATGACCTCTAGCCTCCCTTGTGCGATAATCTGGGGATTCTTCAAGGGTAAAAAGAGGGCGATTCTGTTTTAGTGAACCAAAGAGGGCTAGGGCATTTTCCTCACGCAAAAGTGTTAGTCCAAGCGTCTTTTGATAAAAAGTGATGTTGGCATCTTTATCTTTGACGCGTAGAGCAACTCCTTGAAAATTGATTTGATCAAATATTGTCATCTTTATCTCCTTTAGTTATCCCTCTTATTCTAGATAAATTTCAGTCATTTCGCAAGAATTTATATATGACTTATTTACAAGATTAGAAAATTACGGTAAACTAGATGGCATGGACAATAATCTTATTTTACGAACAATTCAAGTTTTACTTGTAGTCACTATTATTTTTGTAACAGGCTATATTATCCAACATACACGTCGTCATAAAATCAATATGTTTGAACGTTTTGGCACAGGTTTTTGGATTGGTCTGGTTACAGACTGTTTAGATGCGATTGGTATTGGTTCTTTTGCAACAACCACAACTTTCTTTAAGATGACAAAGTTGGTGGATGATGATAGCAAGATTCCTGGAACGATGAATGCCGTGCATCTTATACCAACTCTTGTTCAAGCACTTTGCTTTATTTTGGCCGTTAAGGTTGATATGACAACCCTTTTGTCAATGGCTGTAGCTTCTATTTTCGGGGCAATTGCAGGGACGCGTATCACGAGAAATTGGAAAACATCAACGGTGCAATTAGTTTTGGGGACACTCTTAATTATCGCCTCTTGCTTTACCGTTTACCGCTTATTGACTAATCCGGGTGAAGGCTTGACTGACAATGTTACTGGTTTGACAGGTATTTGGTTGATTATTGGTATTATCTTTAACTTCCTATGTGGTGCCTTGATGACTATTGGTCTAGGTAACTATGCACCAGAATTGATTTTCTTCTCGATGTTAGGTATTAATCCAACAGTTGCCATGCCAGTTATGATGCTTAATGCGGCGGTGGTAATGACAACGTCAACCATCCCTTTCATCAAGGCAGATCGTGTTAACTGGACAGGCTTTGCAGGTATGGTGATCGGTGGGGTTATCGGTGTTATCATCGCAGTACTCTTCCTAACTAATATTCCAATTACCGTACTTAAATGGCTAGTAGTCTTTGTTGTTATCTATACTGGTATCAGCATGATTAAGGCTTCACGTCAAGCCAAAGCATAATAAACATAATCATCTCAGTTCTTAGTAAAGGGCTGAGATTTTTTACAACCCTCTATTTCAATCATGACTAGGGTTTGTGCTATAATAAAAGCATGAACACAAAAATTTTAGAAGCCTTGGAATTTAACAAGGTCAAAAAACAATTTGAAGTCTATATACAAACAGCTTTGGGCCAGCGTGAATTATTAGAATTAGGTCCGATGACGTCAAGAGAGAAAATCGAGCGAGCCTTTGCTGAATTGCGAGATATGCAAGAAATTTTTCAGGAATATCATCAGTTTAATCTGGGGAGTTTACCAGATCTATCAGAAAGTCTGACTCGTTTAGAGTTATCCGCGGATTTGAATACGGCAGAATTGGTGGAAATTAAGCGTCTATTACAAGTATCGGCGGCCTTGAATCGTTTTTATCAAGATTTAGAAAATGTGACATTAAAGGCACTTGACCGCATTTTTGGTCATATCGAAAGTTTCCCCAACTTACAAGGAGCCTTACAAGTCATTAACGATGCAGGTTTTGTTGAACCGTTTGCCAGTCCTACCTTGGAAAAAATTCGCCGTCAAATCACTAGCAATGAACGTGAGATGCGACAGGTTTTGCAAGATATTTTAAAAAAACAGGCAGACTATTTATCAGAACCTTTGATTGCCAATCGTAATGGTCGGAGTGTCTTACCTGTCAAAAACACTCATCGTAATCGTGTCGCAGGTGTCGTTCATGACATCTCTAGTTCTGGTGCAACTGTCTATGTTGAGCCACGAGCAGTAGTTTCTCTTAACGAAGACATCACACAGTTACAGGCAGCCGAGCGTCATGAAATTGCTAAAATTTTACATGATTTGTCAGCCTTAATTCGTCCTCATGTGGCGAGTTTGCGTAATAATGCTTGGCTGATTGGTCACTTGGATTTGGTTCGTGCCAAGCACTTGTATATGCGTGATCGTCAGGCGGTTGTGCCTGAGTTGACAAGCAATCAAGGTCTAAGGCTCTTGCAAGTTCGTCACCCACTTTTGGAAAAACCAGTTGCCAATGATTTGCATTTTGTGGATGACTTATCCGTTATTGTGATTACCGGTCCTAATACAGGTGGTAAGACCATTATGCTTAAAACCTTGGGCTTGACCCAACTCATGGCTCAGTCTGGGCTTCCCATCCTAGCTGATACCGGTAGTCAAGTGGCAATTTTCAAAGAAATCTTTGCCGACATTGGCGATGAGCAGTCTATTGAGCAGAGTCTATCAACATTTTCTAGCCACATGACTCATATTGTGTCTATTTTAGAAGAGGCAGATCAGGACAGTCTTTTGCTATTTGATGAATTGGGAGCAGGAACGGATCCACAAGAAGGAGCGAGTTTGGCTATTAGTATTTTGGATTACTTGCGACTGCACAAGATTAAGACAATGGCGACCACCCACTACCCTGAACTCAAGGCTTACGGCTTAGAAACAACTGGTGTGGAAAATGCCAGTATGGCCTTTGACAGTCAAAGTTTGTCGCCGACCTATCGTTTTATGCAAGGTGTACCAGGGCGTTCCAATGCCTTTGACATTGCTAGACGACTAGGTTTGATTGAAGAGGTAGTGGCTCGAGCAGAAAGCATGACGGACACTAACGGTGATGTGACACAAATGATTGAGCAATTAGAGCGTCAAACCTTGGAAAGCCGTAAACGCTTGGAGCATATTCGAGAGGTGGAAACGGAAAATCTCAAATTTAACCGTGCTGTGAAACGCTTGTATAATGAATTTTCTCATGCCAAGGATAAGGAGTTGCTCAAGGCTCAAACACAAGCTCAAGAAATTGTTGATTTGGCTTTGGCTGAAAGTGATGCGATTCTAAAAAATCTTCATCAAAAAGCCCAACTGAAACCTCATGAAATTATTGAAGCTAAAGGGAAACTGAAACAATTAGCTCCACAGGTAGATTTGTCTAAAAATAAGGTGCTGAAAAAGGCGAAAAAAGCACGAGCAGCTAGGGTTGGCGATGATATTTTGGTAAGCAGTTATGGGCAGCGTGGTACCTTGATCAAACAGTTGAAAGATGGTCGTTGGGAAGCTCAAGTCGGCTTGATTAAAATGACCTTGAAAGCAGATGAGTTTAGTTTGCAACGCCTAAATGAACCCGAGCAAAAGCCTGCTCAAAAGCGTGTGAATGTGGTTAAAAAAGCTAAGACGTCATCAGGGCCACGAGCTCGTTTAGATTTGCGTGGCAAACGTTATGAAGAAGCCATGCAGGAGCTGGATGCCTTTATTGATCAAGCTTTGCTTAATAATATGGCTCAGGTAGATATTATTCATGGGATTGGAACAGGGGTCATTCGTGATGGTGTGACCAAGTACCTGCGTCGTAACAAGCATGTTAAGAGCTTTGGCTATGCCCCACAAAATGCAGGTGGTTCAGGAGCGACCATTGCCAATCTAGGTTGACCAATTCTTTTATTAGACAAATCAAATCAATCGGAGTACAATAAGTATCATCATTTGAAAAAGGAGAGAGAAAATGGTACAAAGTCTAACAGATGCAAACTTTGAAACAGAAACAAAAGACGGTTTAGTCTTGGTTGATTTTTGGGCAACATGGTGTGGTCCATGCTTGATGCAGGCACCTATCTTGGAACAACTGGCTGAAGAATTTGATGAAGACGAATTGAAAATTGTGAAAATGGATGTGGATGAAAATCCAGAAACCGCTAAGCAATTTGGCATCATGTCTATTCCAACCCTACTTTTCAAAAAAGACGGTCAAGTCGTCAAACAAGTCGCTGGTGTTCATACTAAAGACCAAATTAAAGCGATTGTGGCAGAATTAAGCTAAACTAAAAGGCATTGCTAGGCAATGTTTTTTTTATTGTCAGATACCTTTCTTTTAAGCTATAATAGGGGTTATGAAATGAGAGGTTAAATCAATGAAAGTTTTTAATAAATCAAGCAAGCTAGAGGACGTGGCTTATGATATTCGTGGTCCAGTCTTGGATGAGGCCAATCGCATGCTAGCAAATGGTGAGAAAATTTTAAGGCTTAATACAGGAAATCCAGCAGCCTTTGGTTTTACCGCACCTGATGAGGTCATTCATGACCTGATTGTCAATGCTCGAAATAGTGAGGGCTACTCAGACAGTAAGGGTATTTTCAGTGCCAGAAAGGCAATTATGCAATATTGCCAGCTGAAAGATTTTCCTGACGTAACCATTGACGATATTTATATTGGCAATGGGGTCAGTGAATTGATTACCATGTCCATGCAAGGTTTGCTAGACAATGGTGATGAAGTATTGGTGCCAATGCCAGACTATCCTTTATGGACGGCAGCTGTTAGTTTGGCAGGTGGTCATGCTGTTCATTATATTTGTGATGAAGCAGCCGAATGGTATCCGGACTTAGACGACATCAAGTCTAAAATCACCTCAAAAACAAAGGCTATCGTCATCATCAATCCCAATAATCCTACAGGGGCACTCTATCCCAAAGAAGTTTTGGAAGAAATTGTCGAAATTGCTCGCCAGCATGAGTTGATTATCTATTCTGACGAAATTTATGACCGTTTGGTGATGGATGGCCTGACTCATATTCCGATTGCAAGCCTTGCACCAGATGTGTTTGTTGTTACCATGAATGGCTTGTCTAAGTCTCATCGGATTGCCGGTTTCCGAGTAGGTTGGATGGTCTTGTCAGGGCCAAAAGCCCATGTTAAAGATTACATTGCTGGGCTTGATATGTTGGCTAATATGCGTCTATGTTCGAATGTTCTCTCTCAACAAGTTGTTCAGACGTCGCTAGGCGGTTATCAGTCTGTTGATAAATTGCTTCTACCAGGTGGTCGTATTTATGAACAACGTGAATTTATCACTAAGGCGATTGACAATATTCCGGGTTTGTCAGTGGTTAAGCCCAAGGCAGGATTATATGTGTTTCCTAAGATTGATCAGACCATGTATAATATCACGGACGATGAGCAGTTTGTCTTAGAGTTTCTCAAGCAAGAAAAAATCATGTTGGTTCATGGACGAGGCTTTAATTGGAAGGAGCCAGATCATTTCCGTATCGTGTATTTGCCAAGGGTTTCTGAGTTAGCAGAAGTTGAAGAAAAATTAACTCGCTTTTTGCACCAATACCGTCGTTAAGCTAAAAATACTTTGTTTCATAAAAGTTTTCAAAAATAAGGTGCAAACGCTTTATATTTTTGGTATAATAGTAAAGAACGTGCAAAATTAGAAAAATAGAAAGAGTGGACTTATGGTTGACTTATTAACAAAAACACGCAAAATCACCTCTATTTTACAACGGACGGTTGAGCGATTGGAAAACGAGTTACCTTATAATATGATTGCAGCACAACTGGCAGATATCATTGATTGCAATGTCTGTATTGTTGATGAAAAAGGTGCCTTCTTAGGATATGTAATGAAGCATAAAACCCATAATGATCGCACGGAAAAACTATTCAATACCCATCAGTTTCCAGCCGATTATGTTAGTGGTATCAATCGTATGTTTGATACAGAAGCTAATTTGCCAATTAGTCATGACTTAACCATTTTTCCCTATGAATCTCATGAAGTTTATCCAAATGGTGTAACCACGATTGTTCCTATTTATAGTGGTGGTATGCGTCTTGGAACCTTTATTATTTGGAAAAATGAAGAAGCCTTCCACGATGATGATTTGATTTTGGCTGAGATTTCATCGACAGTAGTTGGCTTGCAGCTCCTTAATCATCAATCAGAGAATTTAGAAGAAGCCATTCGCCAGCAAACAGCTGTGACCATGGCTGTCAGTGCCTTATCTTATTCTGAATTAAAAGCAGTAGATGCGATCTTAAATGAACTAGATGGCAATGAAGGACGCTTGACGGCGTCATCAGTTGCTGATCGGATTGGAATCACTCGCTCTGTCATTGTTAATGCCCTTCGTAAACTTGAGAGTGCAGGTGTGATTGAAAGTCGTTCATTGGGAATGAAGGGAACCTACATTCGTGTCTTAAATGAAGGTTTGTTTGCCGAGGTTGATCAACGTAAATAATGATGACCAAAGCTTTAATTTCTATTGACTATACAGTTGACTTTGTGGCAGATGAGGGGCGTTTGACCGCAGGAGCAGCAGCCCAAGCCATTGAGTCAGATTTGACCAAGCTCACTAAAAAGGCCTACGATGATGGGCATGTGATTGTTTTTGCTATTGATGGGCATGACAAAGAAGATATTTATCATCCAGAAAGTCGCTTATTTCCCCCACATAATCTTTTGGGAAGCAGTGGCCGAAAACTCTATGGGCAACTAGATCAGCTTTATCAAGATATTAAAGATGATCAGCGTGTGCTTTGGTTGGATAAACGGTATTACTCTGCCTTTGCAGGCACGAGTTTGGATGCTCGTCTGCGTGAGCGAGGCATTCGTTCCTTGATTTTGACTGGGGTTTTGACAGATATTTGCGTCTTGCATACGGCGATTGATGCTTATCATCTAGGTTATCAGCTTGAAATACCAAAATTCGCTGTTGCCACCTTATCAGAAGCTAGACAAAAATGGGCCTTAGAGCATTTTCAAACGGTTTTAGGAGCTACTATTTTAGATTAGAGAACTGCTTGTCAGTTCTCTTTTTCTTTTGATTGACAGAGTAGTTGAAATAAGATATAGTGTGATTAAGTATTGGAAGGAGCTAGCCATGCAGATTTCTAGTCGTTTTACCATTGCCAGTCATATTTTGATTTATGTTGCCACTTATCATAAAGAAGAAAAAATTACCAGTGACGTTTTGGCAACCAGTATTCAAGTCAATCCAGTGATTATTCGTAATATCCTTAGTCAATTAAAAAAAGCTGGATTGATTGCTGTTAAGCGTGGTCAAGGTGGTGTTACCATTTTAAAACCCTATGATCACATTTCTCTTTTTGATTTGTATCAAGCTGTAGAAAGTGTGAAAGATAGCCAACTTTTTCATTTTCACCAACAACCTAGTCAGGATTGCCCTGTCGGTCGGAATATTCACTTACTTTTAGATGATAAGTTACAACGAGTACAAACGGCCATGGAAAAGGAATTATCCCAAATTAGTCTAGCTCAAATTTTAGCAGACGGACGTGCTTATCTTAGCTGACAAAAAGCTAAGATTTTTTTATAAAATAAAATGTAACGGTTGACATTACATCAGAAATGCAGTATTCTTTTAATGTAATAATAAAAATTACAACAAAAGGAGAAAAGAAATGGCAAAGATTGCAGTAATTAGTTCTAACGGTCAAGCAGGTCAACATATTGTAGCAGAATTGGTGGCGCGTGGTCATGAGGTGACAGGATTTGCTCGTGGTCTTGACAATCAATCACTGGCTCAAACCTACATTCAAAAAGATTTGTTTGACTTGACCAAGGAAGATTTGAGAGATTTTGAAGCAGTTGTGGATGCTTTTGGGACATTTTCATCTGAAACCTTACACTTACATGTTAAGGTGGTTGAACATTTGGCTAATCTTTTGACTGGAACGCAGACGCGTCTGTTGGTTGTTGGTGGGGCAGGTAGTTTGTATGTTGATGCCAGTCATCAACAACAATTATTTGAAACCCCAGATTTTCCAGAAGAATTTTATCCATTAGCTAAGGCGCAAGCTCAAGCACTTAATAGCCTACGTCAAACCAAGAATTTGGCATGGACTTTTGTTAGTCCAGCTGCGGAGTTTGAAGTGGATTTGCCAAAAACTGGTCACTATATCCTAGCCGGTGAGGAATTTACCCTTAATGATAAAGGGGTCAGCGAGATTAGCTATGCCGATTATGCGATTGGTCTAGTGGATATTTTAGAAAGTGGTCAGCATGTCGGCAAACGTGTGAGCCTATTAGGTCAATAGACAAAAGAGATGGTTAAATGACCATCTCTTTTTCTTAATAAGTCTTATAAAATGTGGTAAAATAGTAGGGACTATAAATTTTAAGGAGAAACTGATGAAGATTTCTGAAGCCGAAGTGCGTCATGTCGCCAATCTCTCAAAATTGTCTTTTTCAGAAGAAGAAACCAGTCAATTTGCAGAGAGTTTGACCAAGATTGTCGATATGATTGAACTCTTAAATGAAGTAGATACGACAGGTGTTGCCGTCACAACAACGATGGCAGATACCATCAATATCATGCGTGAAGACGTGGCTGAAAAAGGAGAAGATCGTAAGCTCTTGTTCCAAAATGTACCTGAACATGAAAATAACTATATCAAAGTACCAGCTATCTTAGAAGATGGAGGAGATGCCTGATGACTTTTAATCATAAAACCATTGATGAGTTGCATCATCTTCTTGTTAAAAAGGAAATTTCTGCTCTTGAGTTGACCAAGGCGACTTTGGAGGCTATTAAAGAGCGTGAAGAGGCAGTTGGCTCTTTCATTAGTTTGGCTGAAAATGAAGCGCTAGCTCAAGCGGAAGCCCTTGATAAACGTGGGATTGATTCAGAAAATGTCATGAGCGGTATTCCTTTGGCTGTTAAGGATAACATTTCAACTAAGGGGATTTTAACAACTGCTGCCTCAAAAATGCTTCACAACTACACACCAATTTTTGATGCGACCAGTGTCAGCAAGGCCTATGACAAGGACATGATTGTGATTGGTAAGACCAACATGGATGAATTTGCCATGGGTGGATCAACAGAAACATCTTATTTCAAGAAAACCAAAAATGCTTGGGATCAGAGCAAAGTCCCAGGTGGGTCATCTGGTGGTTCTGCCTCAGCTGTGGCGGCTGGTCAAGTGCGTCTGTCACTTGGTTCTGATACAGGTGGTTCAATCCGTCAACCAGCAGCCTTCAATGGCATTGTGGGGATGAAACCAAGCTATGGTCGTGTCTCACGTTATGGCTTGATTGCCTTTGGTAGTTCCTTGGATCAAATTGGGCCATTTGCCCCAACTGTCAAAGAAAATGCCCAACTACTAGATGTGATTTCTGGTTATGATGCCAAAGATTCAACATCAGCCAATCAGCCCTTGGACTTTACAAGTAAGATTGGTCAAGAGATTAAGGGGATGAAAATTGCCTTACCTAAAGAATACTTGGGTGAAGGTATCGATCCAGAGATTAAGGATAATATTTTAGCGGCAGCTAAACATCTTGAAAGTTTGGGAGCAATCGTTGAAGAAGTGAGCCTGCCTCATAGCAAGTATGGTGTTGCAGTGTACTATATCATCGCCTCATCAGAAGCCTCATCTAACCTGCAACGTTTTGACGGTATTCGTTATGGCTACCGTACCGAAAATGTCAATAACCTAGAGGACGTTTATGTCAACACACGCAGTGAAGGTTTCGGTGAAGAAGTTAAGCGTCGTATCATGCTAGGAACCTTTAGCTTGTCGTCTGGTTACTATGATGCTTATTTCAAAAAAGCAGGTCAGGTTAGAACCTTGATTATTGATGATTTTGCCAAGGTCTTTGCCAAGTATGACTTGATTTTGGGGCCAACAACGACAACGGTGGCCTATGACCTTGATTCTAAACATCATGACCCTGTGGCTATGTATTTGAGTGATTTGCTGACCATTCCAGTCAATTTGGCAGGTTTGCCAGCTATCTCAATCCCATCAGGTTTTGTTCAAGGTTTGCCAGTCGGTTTACAATTGATTGGTCCAAAATATAGCGAAGCGACCATTTATCAAGTGGCAGCAGCTTTTGAGGCGACAACAGATTATCATAAACAACAACCGGTGATTTTTGGAGGTGCTAAGTAATGAATTTTGAAACCATTATTGGCTTGGAAGTCCATGTCGAATTAAAAACGAATTCTAAAATTTTCTCGCCATCTCCAGCCCACTTTGGTGAAGAAGCCAATGCTAACACCAATGTCATTGACTGGTCTTTCCCAGGGGTCTTGCCAGTGATTAACAAGGGTGTGATTGACGCAGGGATTAAGGCAGCCCTAGCCTTGAATATGGACATTCATAAAACCATGCACTTTGATCGCAAGAACTATTTTTATCCAGACAATCCCAAGGCTTATCAAATTTCTCAATTTGATGAACCGATTGGCTATAATGGTTCGATTGAGATTGAACTGCCAGATGGTTCGACTAAGACCATCCGTATTGAACGCGCTCACTTAGAAGAAGATGCTGGTAAAAATACTCATGGCACGGATGGCTACTCTTATGTCGATTTGAATCGTCAAGGGGTGCCTTTGATTGAGATTGTGTCAGAAGCAGACATGCGTAGCCCAGAAGAAGCTTATGCTTACCTCACTGCCTTGAAAGAAATTATCCAATATACAGGTATTTCTGACGTGAAGATGGAAGAAGGTTCGATGCGTGTCGATGCCAATATCTCTTTGCGTCCTTATGGTCAAGAAGCATTTGGTACTAAGACAGAATTGAAAAACCTTAACTCGTTCAATTATGTCCGTAAGGGCTTGGCTTATGAACAAAAACGTCAAGCAGACATCCTACGTTCTGGTGGTCGTATTCAACAAGAAACCCGTCGTTATGATGAGGCAACTGGTGAAACCATTTTGATGCGTGTCAAAGAAGGGGCTAGTGATTACCGTTACTTCCCAGAGCCAGATTTGCCAATCTTTGAAATTGACGACTCTTGGATTCAAGCTGTTAGAAATGAATTGCCAGAATTTCCAAAAGAGCGTCGTGCTAAATATGTTAGCATGGGCTTGACAGACTATGATGCAGGGCAATTAACAGCTAGTAAGGTAACGTCAGACTTCTTTGAGGCAGCTATTGCACTAGGTGGCGATGCCAAACAAGTGTCTAACTGGTTGCAAGGTGAGGTGGCTCAGTATCTCAATACGGAAAGCAAAACCTTGGATCAAATTGCCCTTAGCCCTGAAAACTTAGTTGAGATGATTGGTTTGATTGCTGATGGAACGATTTCATCTAAAATCGCCAAGAAAGTCTTTGTTCATCTGGCTAAAAATGGTGGTTCAGCTAAGGCTTATGTGGAAAAAGCAGGGTTGGTACAGATTTCTGATCCAGACGTTTTGATTCCAATTATCCATCAAGTCTTTGCAGATCATAAAGCAGCCGTTCTTGACTTCAAGTCAGGCAAGCGTAATGCTGATAAGGCCTTTACAGGTTTCCTTATGAAAGCGACCAAAGGACAGGCCAATCCACAGGTTGCACAACAACTCCTCGCCCAAGAATTGCAGAAGTTGTTAGATTGATTTTGATTCCCCAAAGCAAGTTACTTGCCTTGGGGTTCTTTTTATCCTTAGTCTGTCTAGGGAACTTTGCTTATTTTTCATGCATTTTTTTGAAATTGTGCTATAATAAAAAAGACTATGTAGATGTGGAGAATGATGTGAGTATCGAAGATTATAGGCCTACCTTTGCGGTTGAGGCTGTTTATGATTTGACCCCTGAGAGTTTGCGTCGTAATGGCATTAAGGCGGTTTTGGTTGATTTGGACAATACCTTGATTGCTTGGAATAATCCTGATGGCACGCCAGAATTGCGTGCTTGGTTAGATGAAATGACCACTGCTGATATTCCTGTAGTGGTGGTATCCAATAACAAACATGCCAGAGTCAAGCGAGCGGTTGAAAAATTTGGGGTAGATTTTGTTAGTCGTGCCATGAAGCCCTTTACCAAAGGCATTGACCAAGCGATTGAACGTTATGGTTTTCATCGTGAAGAAGTGGTCATGGTTGGCGATCAGTTGATGACTGACATCAGAGCCAGTCATCGGGCAGGTATTCGGTCAATTTTGGTTAAGCCCTTGGTCAATTCTGATGCTTGGAATACTAAATTTAACCGTGCTAGAGAACGTCGCATGTTGGCGAAGATTGAAACCAAATATGGCAAGTTAGATTATCAGAAGGATATTTAAGTGGAAAGTTTACATTGTATTGGTTGTGGTATTGCCATTCAAACTCAAGATAAGGATAAAGCAGGTTTTACGCCTCAAGCAGCCTTGGACAAGGGAATGGCGGTAGGTCAGATTTACTGTCAACGTTGCTTTCGCTTGCGACACTATAATGAAATCACAGATGTCAATATCTCAGATGATGATTTTTTGAGTCTGTTACATAGTGTTGGTGACAGTCAAGCCTTGGTAGTCAATGTGGTTGATATTTTTGACTTTAATGGATCGGTTATTCCAGGTTTGTCACGCTTTGTGGCAGGCAATGATATTTTACTGGTTGGCAATAAAAAAGACATTCTACCTAAGTCCGTTAAAGACAATAAAATCAATCAATGGTTAGTGGAACGAGCTCATGAAGAAGGTTTGCGTCCCTTAGACGTTGTTTTGACCAGTGCCCAAAATCAACAAGCCATTAAAGACTTGATTGATAAAATTGAGTATTATCGCAACGGACGAGATGTCTATGTGGTTGGTGTGACAAACGTTGGTAAATCAACTTTGATCAATGCCATTATCCAAGAGATTACAGGCAATAAAGATCTAATTACCACGTCACGCTTTCCGGGAACAACCTTGGATAAGATTGAGATTCCCCTAGACGACGGGTCTTATATTTTTGACACGCCAGGAATTATTCATCGTCATCAAATGGCCCACTACTTGACAGCTAAAAATCTCAAATATGTCAGTCCTAAAAAAGAAATCAAACCCAAGACCTATCAGCTAAATAGTGGTCAGACTCTCTTTTTATCTGGCTTGGCACGTTTTGACTATGTGTCAGGTGACAAACAAGGGTTTACAGGATTTTTTGATAATAATTTAAGTATTCACCGTACCAAGTTAGAGGGGGCAGATGACTTTTATGCCAAGCATAAGGGTGGCTTGCTCAATCCACCGAATCAAGAGGAAATCGCTAGTTTTCCAGACCTTGTGCCTCATGAATTTACTATCACTGAAAAAACGGATCTTGTTTTTTCAGGTCTAGGATGGATTCGAGTGGGTCATCCAGCCAAGGTAGTTGCTTGGGCACCTAAGGGTGTGGCAGTTGTGACGCGTAAAGCCATTATTTAAGTAAAGGAAAGAGAAAATGTTAACCAGTAAACAACGTGCTTTTTTGAAAAGTCAGGCTCATAGCTTAAAACCAATTATTCAGATTGGTAAAAATGGTTTAAATGATCAGATCAAAACGAGTGTCCGTCATGCGCTAGATGCTAGGGAATTGATTAAGGTGACACTGTTACAGAACACTGACGAGGATATTCATGAGGTCGCAGAGATTTTAGAAGAAGAAATTGGTGTGGATACAGTCCTAAAGATTGGTCGTATCTTAATCTTATATAAAGAATCGAGTCGCAAAGAAAATCGTAAATTATCTCCTAAGGTTAAAGCTATCTAGGAGTAAATTCAAGGAGGAACTATGGCAATTGAACTACTAACTCCTTTTACCAAGGTAGAATTAGAAGTTGAGCAAAAAGATCGTAATCGTCGCCAGATTGGTATTCTAGGTGGGAATTTTAATCCTGTACACAATGCTCATCTGGTAGTGGCGGATCAGGTTAGACAACAGTTAGGCCTAGATCAAGTTTTGTTAATGCCAGAATATTTGCCTCCCCATGTTGATAAAAAAGAAACCATTGATGAGAAGCATCGCTTAAAGATGCTTGATTTAGCCATTGAAGGAATAAAAGGCCTAGCCATTGAAACCTTGGAATTGGATCGTAAAGGCATCAGTTATACTTATGACAGTATGAAGCTGTTGACTGAACAAAATCCAGATGTTGATTATTATTTTATCATTGGAGCAGACATGGTAGAGTATCTGCCGAAATGGCATCGCATTGATGAATTGCTTCAATTGGTGCAGTTTGTCGGTGTTCAACGTCCCAAGTATAAGGCAGGGACTAGCTACCCAGTAATCTGGGTTGATGTGCCCTTGATGGATATTTCGTCTAGTATGGTTAGAGATTTTATCAAGAAACAGCGTCAACCTAATTTCCTCTTGCCACAATCGGTACTGTCTTATATTGAGAAAGAAGGGCTTTACCAATGACCTATGAGCGTTACATTTCAGGAGGGCGTGTCACTCTTTTGGAAAAAATGGCAGAGCAGCTTAGTTCTAAACGTTTCACCCATTGTCTAGGTGTAGAAAAGGCCAGCATTGAATTGGCAGAGCGATATGATGTTGACAAGGAGCAAGCAGGTTTGGCAGGTCTGTTGCATGATTATGCCAAGGAATTATCTGATCAAGAATTTCTAGATCTAATTGAACGCTATCAGTTGGATTCCCAACTTAAACAGTGGAACAATAATGTTTGGCACGGCCTAGTCGGTATTTATAAAATTCAAGAAGATTTAGGTTTGACGGACTCCAGTATTTTAAGAGCTATTGAGATTCACACCGTAGGTAGTGCAGATATGTCTGATTTGGATAAGGTCGTCTATGTGGCGGATTATATCGAATGTGGACGTGATTTTCCAGGTGTGGAAAAAGCACGAGAACTGGCCTATCAATCGCTTGACCAAGCCGTAGCCTATGAAACAGCGTCAACCATTAGCCATTTGATTCGACAAGGCCTAGCCGTTTATCCACAAACCTTGGCAACCTATAATGCCTATGTAAATTATTTGTAAAGAGAAAGATGATGACAGAAAAAGATTTATTAAAATTGATTGTAAAAGCCTGTGATGAAAAACGGGCAGAAGACCTAGTCATTATGGACTTGCGTCAGCTAACAACCATGACAGATTATTTTGTGATCGCCAGTAGCACTAATAGCCGTCAATTAGAAGCGATTTGTGACAATGTGCGTGACAAAATGAAGGAAGAAGAAATTGTTAGTCATGTTGAAGGTGACAGCAAGGCAGGTTGGGTCTTACTAGACTTAAACAGTGTAATTTTACACGTCTTCTCAGAAGATGAACGCTTGCACTACAATTTGGAAAAACTTTGGCATGAAGCACCCTTGCTTGATGTGGAAGAATTTTTAGCATAAGAAAAAGACCTTGTTCATCGAACAAGGTTTTCATAAAGGAGAAATCATGGCAACTTATGAAACCTTTGCATCAGTCTATGATGCCATTATGGATGATAGCCTCTATGACAAGTGGACTGATTTTAGTTTGCGTCATTTTCCAAAAGGGAAAAAGAAATTATTAGAATTAGCCTGTGGAACAGGAACCCAGTCAGTACGTTTTGCTCAAGCAGGTTACGAGGTGACAGGATTAGATCTTAGTCAAGACATGCTTGATTTAGCAAAAAAGCGTGCTCAATCAGCCAAACAGTCAGTGACCTTTATTCAAGGTAATATGCTAGATTTATCACAAGTTGGGCAGTTTGACCTCGTCACTTGTTATTCAGACTCAATTTGCTATATGGCAGATGAAGTTGAAGTTGGGGATGTTTTTGCACAAGTTTCAGCTTGTTTAGCAGATGATGGGGTCTTTATTTTTGATGTACATTCGACCTATCAGATGGAGCAAGTTTTTCCAGGTTACACCTACCATGAAAATCGTGAAGATTTTGCATTTGTTTGGGATACTTATGCGGACGAAGCACCGTATTCAGTGGTGCATGAGTTGACTTTTTTTGTTCAGGATGAAGATGGTCGTTTCACACGATTTGATGAAATCCATGAAGAGAGAACCTATGAAATCTTAACTTATGATATTTTGTTAGAGCAAGCCGGTTTTACAGATGTCAAGGTTTATGCGGATTTTGAAGATAAATCTCCTAATGAAAGCTCTGCTCGCTGGTTTTTTGTGGCTAAAAAATGACAGTGACAGGTATCATTGCAGAATTTAATCCCTTTCATCATGGTCATGCCTATCTGCTTAGTCAGGCACAAGGTCTAAAAGTTGTGGTCATGTCAGGTAATTTTATGCAGCGTGGCGAGCCTGCCATTATTGATAAATGGACAAGAACGCAAATGGCTTTGGCTCATGGCGCTGATATTGTCCTTGAGTTACCATTTTTGGTGGCTGTCCAGTCTGCCGATTATTTTGCCAAAGGAGCGATTGACATTTTGGAACAAGTTGGGATTGACCATTTGACGTTTGGTACAGAAGACGTGTTAGACTATAATCATTTAGCCAATCTTTATCAAGAAAAAAAGACAGAGATGGACTTGTTTATCAGCCAACTTCCCAAGTCTTTATCCTATCCTCAAAAGGCACAAGCCATGTGGTCAGCGTTTGCTCAGATTGATTTTTCTGGTAGTAGTCCGAATCATATTCTGGCTCTGGCTTATACCAAGGCAGTTGCTGGAAAAAAAATAAGATTGTGTCCAGTAAAACGACTAGGCGCAGGTTTTCATGATGAACATAAGGCTGATTTTATGGCGTCCGCGACCGCCATTCGTCAACATCAAGCTGATTTGGACTTTGTTAATCAAGCCATGCCAGATCCAGCCTTGTTTATCCAGTCAGCCAAGGTTAGTTGGGATAATTATTTTAATCTCTTACGTTATCAGATTTTAACGCAAGACGATCTAACCCAGATTTATCAAGTTAATGAAGAGTTGGCTAGTCGGTTGAAAAAGGGGGTTCGAAAGGCTAATAATTTTACAGAGTTATTGGAAAACCTGGCTACAAAACGTTACACCAAAGCTCGCTTACGTCGCATTTTAACTTATATTTTAGTTAATGCGAGAGAAGCGAACTTGCCAGATGGTCTTCGGCTGTTGGGATTTTCTCAGGCTGGTCGAGATTATCTATCTCAATTAAAAAAAGACATCAAACTTATTAGTCGCATTGGTCAAACCAAATGGGATCCACTGAGTCAACAAGCGGATCAGATTTACCAACTTGGTCACGCTGAGATTGTTGAACAAAACTGGGGACAAATCCCGATTTATTATTATTAGGAGGATGAATGTTGTCATGTTAGAAAGAAAAGATTGGTCTAGCTGGCAAAAAAGATTACTGATTGTAGTGATTTTGGCAAGTTTTTCTTTTCTTCTTTGTTTGCCTCAAGCCCTAACTAGAGAAGTGACGATGGGTGCAGATTCAATTTTTCATTATAATCGCTTTTATGAAGCGGCCATGCAGATTAAAAATCATAATTTTTCCTATTTTATTAGCTTGTATGGTTATCAGCAGTCTGGACGGATTGTTAATGCCTTATATGGTCCTTATTTTGCCTATTTTCAGGGGTTCTTGGTTTTACTAGGTCGAACATGGTTTGGTTATCACATTTTATCACGAACCTTACTAGGTTTTATTGCAGGCTCTTCTCTTTATCTCTTGATGAGGCGTTTGCAAGTTGCTAAACCTTATGCGCTGCTTTTATCTTTATTTTTCATGACCACCTATGCCATCCAATATTGGACCATTTTACAAGGTTTTTCAAGTTGGGGAGCAGCCTTTTTTCCTTTGGGGCTTTTGGGAGTTGTGGATCTTTTTAAACATCGTAAGGCCAACCTAGTCTTGATTGCCTCTTCTATGGGGTTAATGCTACAGATTCATGTGCTATCAACCCTTTTTTTGTCTGTGATTTATATGGGGGTTGGAACTTACATACTGCTAGTGACTAAGAATAAATGGCATTTTATCAAAACGGTTATCGGATCTGTTTTTCTCTTTTTAGTGATGACCGCTAATGTTTGGCTACCGCTTATTCAACTTAATTTAGCCAATGAGCTTATTCAACCCTATATCAATAAAAAAATGGTAGAACAGACCATTACTGGTTTAGATCGTGCAGTGCTAGTCTCTCCATGGAGTCTTTTAGTTCTGTTGGTTGCTCAAGTGATTCACTTTATTTGCTATTATAAGCGTTGGTCAAGTATCACTAAGGCTTTGATGTGGATTTACCTAAGTTTTCTCATCCTGTCGTCAGGTTTGTTCCCTTGGTTTTTACTAGCAGGACGTCAGATTGCCATTGTTGATTTGATTCAATTTCCCACTCGCTTTTTCTTTTATGCCATCCCCTTATTATTAGTGGTTGTTGGTTTACAATTAAGCCAAAGTCCACAAAAGTACTTCAAAACTTATCGGATGTTTTTACTGGCTTGTTTAGTTATTGGCTTATCTTATACTTGGAAAGCTAGTTGGGATAATGTCGTCAAGAATTATCGCAGCGATACTTTTCTTCAAACCAAGGTTCATACCACCTTATTTGGAGAGAGTGAGGCTATTCGTAGAGCCTATCATGATGAGAATTTGAAAAAATTATTAGAATTAGTTAATCGTTCAACGCCAGACTATTTACCCAAAATTAAGAAACCAATGACACCAAATGGTCTTCGTTATATTAAGGAAAGTCGCTATGATCTTTATGAGAAATTTATCATATTAGACAACCTGAGATTTGATAAGGCAGTAGAGGGAAAAAATCTGATAGTGACTTGGCAGACCAATAACCAACAGTCACTTAATTTACCTGTGGTTGTTTATCGAGATACGCAATTAACCCTAAATGGCAAAAAACTTGCTACTAAAGATTACCAACTTAATGTAATTGGGACGCCAACCGTTTTGTCTCAAAAAGGAACGAATCAACTCTTGCTCAGCTATCAAGAACCATGGTGGCTATGGGCAAGCTTAATATTATCCAGTAGCAGTTGCATTATGCTTATCCTGATGCAGTTTAAAAAAATAAGATTTACCAATTCCTAACAAAATGCTATAATATAGAAGATTGATAAATAAAAAGGAGAACATTTATGGGACGCAAATGGGCAAATATCGTTGCCAAAAAAACCGCTAAAGACGGTGCTAACTCAAAAGTTTATGCTAAATTTGGTGTTGAGATTTATGTTGCTGCTAAACAAGGCGATCCAGATCCAGAAACTAACTCAGCCCTAAAATTTGTCTTGGATCGAGCAAAACAAGCTCAAGTGCCAAAACACGTTATTGACAAAGCCATTGACAAAGCTAAGGGTAATACTGATGAAACCTTTGTAGAAGGTCGCTATGAAGGCTTTGGGCCAAATGGTTCAATGATTATCGTAGATACTTTAACCAGTAATGTCAACCGTACAGCAGCCAATGTGCGTACAGCTTACGGTAAAAACGGTGGTAACATGGGAGCAGCAGGTTCTGTTTCTTACATGTTTGATAAAAAAGGTGTTATTGTTTTTGTAGGTGACGACGCAGACAAGATTTTTGAATTGCTTTTAGAAGCAGATGTCGAAGTTGATGATGTGGAAGCTGAAGAAGGAACAGTTACTGTTTATACAGCACCAACTGACCTACATAAGGGCCTAGAAGCTCTTCGTCAAGCAGGCATTAACGAGTTTCAAGTCACTGAGCTAGAAATGATTCCACAATCAGAAGTGACCCTTGAAGGAGATGATTTGGCAACTTTTGAAAAACTTATTGACGCTCTTGAAAGCGATGATGACGTACAAAAGGTTTATCATAACGTGGCAGACATGTAAACAGAGAATTTTTCTCTGTTTTTTCTATTTATCTAACTTGATAGAAGTAAACTATCAAGACGATAAAAACCAAGTATTAGGAAAATCATTTGAATCATGATAGAATAAATTTATCAGATAAAAGGAGAATAAAAGCATGAAAAAATTATTAACACTAGGTCTTTTAGCAGCCTCTGCTCTTACCTTGGCAGCATGTGGTTCTAAAACAAGTGATAGTGCCTCAGAAACATCAGGTAAAGAAAAAATTACTCTTGCAACGGTTGGTACAACACGTCCGTTCTCTTATGAAGATGACAAGGGAAATTTGACAGGTTATGATATTGAAGTTGCAAAAGCTGTTTTTGAAGGCAGCGATAAGTATGAAGTGACCTATCAAAAAACAGAATGGTCATCAATTTTTACAGGTTTAGATAGCGATAAGTTCCAAATCGGAGCAAACAACATCAGCTACACTGCCGAGCGTGCCAATAAGTACCTGTACTCAAATCCAATCGCCTCAAATCCAAGTGTTTTAGTGGTACAAAAAGGTAGTGATATTAAAAGCTATGATGATATCGCAGGTCGTACAACCCAAGTCGTTCAAGGAACTACATCGGCTGCTCAGCTAGAAACCTACAACGAAGAAAACAAAGACAAGCCAGTTGAATTGAGTTATACAAACGAAAACATCACAACCATTCTTCGTAATGTGAATGAAGGTAAATTTGATTTCAAGATTTTTGATAAAATCGCAGTGAACTCAATTGTCAAGAGCCAAGGTTTGGACAATGTTGAAGTGATTGAATTGCCAAGCGATCAACAACCTTATGTGTATATGATTTTTGGTCAAGATCAAACAGACCTGCAAACCTTTGTCAATAAACGTATTAAAGAACTTTATGACAACGGCACACTTGAAAAAATCTCACAAGAATATCTAGAAGGTAGCTACCTACCAGCAAGTGCTGATGTGAAATAATTCATATAGCAATAAACGATCTCATTAGAGGTCGTTTTTTATCGCTTGACATATAGATAAAAACTATACATAAGACAAGTTTTTAACAGTTTGATTTTTATAACAGGCTATGGGATAATAAATTCATCAAAACAAAAGAGGTATTTATTGATGAAATTGAAAAAGATTTTAGGTATTGCCAGTTTGGCACTTGTATCAGGTTTTGTCTTGGCTGCTTGTGGTCAAAAATCAACTAGCTCAGATGACGCTAAAACAGTTACCGTTGGTGTGATGACAAAAACAGAATCTGATGATGCACGTTGGAGTAAAATTCAAGAACTTCTTAAAGCAGATGGTATCACTTTGGAGTATAAGGAATTTACAGACTACTCACAACCTAACAAGGCTTTGGCTAACGGTGAGGTTGATATCAATGCCTTCCAACATTACAACTTCTTAGATAATTGGAATGAAGAAAACAAGGGAGATTTGGTTGCGATTGCGGAAACTTATATCAGTCCAATTCATCTCTTCTCAGGAACTGACAGTTCAGGTAAGGCTAAATACACAGAACTTAGCCAACTACCAGACAATGCAACGATTGCTGTACCAAACGATGCCACTAACGAAAGCCGTGTCCTATACGTTCTTGAATCAGCAGGCTTGATTAAATTGAACGTTTCAGGTAAGGAATTTGCGACAGTAGCTAATATTACTGAAAACAAAAAGAACTTACAAATCAAGGAAGTTGACGCGTCACAAACGGCTCGTTCATTGACATCAGTTGATGCCGCCTTTGTAAACAATAGCTACGCTGTCCCAGCAGGTATTGACTACTCAACATCATTGCTTAAAGAAGAAGTAAACGATAACTCTAAACAATGGATCAACATCTTGGCTGGTCAAAAAGACTGGGAGTCTTCAGCTAAGGCAGATGCCATTAAGAAAATCATTGAAGTGTATCATACAGATGATGTGAAAAAAGTTATTGATGAAACTTCAGATGGTGTCGATGTTCCAGTTTGGTAGAATGATATGAGATTAAGGAGTGAGGAAAAGCTAGGTTGTTGCTAGTTTTCCTGCTCCTTTCTTTACGAATATAAGGAAAAGATAGATATGACAAGTGAAAAAGCTGATATTCAGGCCTTTTGGTCAGATCCAATTGTTCAAGATTATTTGATGGTTTTACGCGATTTGATTGCCAAAAAATCAATCTATGCTCAAGGTATTGGTCTTTTAGAAGTTGCCCACTTTTTAGCAGAAACTTTTCGTAAAGCAGGTGCTCAAGTGACACTCGATGATAGTTATACCGCTCCTTTTGTAATGGCCGAGTTTAAGAGTGAGCAAGCAGATGCCAAGACCATCATTTTCTACAACCATTATGACACTGTTCCAGCTGACGCTGACCAAATCTGGACGAGCGATCCGTTTACCATGACCATACGAGATGATATTATCTATGGACGGGGTGTTGATGATGACAAGGGGCATATCACAGCTCGCTTGACAGCTATGATGAAGGTTCTGCAAGAAGGACAAGGCCTGCCAGTTAATGTCATTTTTATCATGGAAGGGGCTGAAGAATCAGCTTCTGTTGACTTGGATAAGTATCTAGCTAAATATAGTGCCAAGTTGTCTAAGGCAGATTTATTGATTTGGGAACAGGGAAATCGTAATAATCTAGGACAGCTTGAAATCTATGGTGGTAACAAGGGGATTTTGACCTTTGATGCGCATGTTAAGAGTGCAGATTTGGATATTCATTCTAGCTATGGTGGTGTTGTGGAATCAAGTATTTGGTACTTGATTCAGGCACTTAATAGTTTACGAGAAGCAGATGGTTCCTTGTTAATTGAAGGCTTGACAGATGAGTTACTTGAACCAAATGAGCGAGAAATGGCTCTTATTCAGAAACATGCCCAACTAAGTCCAGAAAAATTACAGGCTATCTATGGCTTGGAGTTACCTATTTTGGTTGAAGAGCGTGAAGTCTTCTTGAAACGTTTTTATTTTGAACCGTCGATTGCTATTGAAGGCTTGTGGTCGGGCTATCAAGGAAGTGGTGTCAAGACGATTTTGCCAGGTCAAGCCCATGCAAAATTGGAGATTCGTCTAGTTCCTAATCTCAGTCCGCAGGATGTCTTTGACAAGGTCAAAAAACAATTGGTTAAAAATGGCTTTTCTCAAGTGGAATTGACCTATACTTTGGGCGAAAAGAGCTATCGCAGTGATATGAGTCATGCTGCCATTATCAGAGTAATAGAACTGGCTAAGGCTCACTATGAAGAAGGTGTGGCTATCTTGCCGACTTCAGCAGGTACAGGTCCTATGCACACGGTTTTTGATGCCTTAGGCGTGCCGATTGCTGCTTTTGGAATGGGAAATCCCAACAGTCGAGACCATGCTGGAGATGAAAATGTAACGGTAGCAGATTACTACCGTCATGTAAAACTAATAGAGGAGTTAATTAGAAGTTATGGCAAATGAAATTATTAACTTAGAACATATTGATATTACCTTTCATCAGAAGAAACGAGTGATTGAAGCCGTCAAAGATGTCAGTATCACAATTAACCAAGGGGATATTTATGGTATTGTTGGTTATTCTGGTGCTGGGAAATCAACCTTGGTTCGTGTCATCAACCTGTTGCAAAAACCGACCAAGGGTCGTGTGGTCATTGATAGTGATGTGATTTTTGATAATGACAAACCTGTTTTGACGGCGACCCAGTTGCGAGAGAAACGTCGTGATATTGGCATGATTTTCCAACACTTTAACCTAATGTCACAAAAAACTGCTCGAGAAAATGTTGCTTTTGCTCTGAAACATTCTGACTTGAGTAAGGAAGAAAAAGATAAAAAAGTGACAGAACTCTTGGGTCTGGTTGGCTTGGCAGATCGTGCTGACAATTACCCCTCACAACTATCTGGTGGACAAAAACAACGTGTCGCCATCGCTCGTGCCCTTGCTAATGATCCTAAGATTTTGATTTCAGATGAATCAACCAGTGCCTTGGATCCAAAAACCACCAAGCAAATTTTGAGTCTTTTACAAAATCTGAATGAAAAATTAGGTTTGACCATTGTCATGATTACCCATGAAATGCAGATAGTTAAAGACATTTGTAATCGTGTTGCGGTTATGCAAAATGGTGTGCTGATTGAAGAAGGCAGTGTTCTTGACATCTTCTCTAACCCACAACAAGTCTTAACTCAGGAATTTATCCAAACGGCTACTGGCTTAGATGAAGCCCTTCTCAAGATTGAAAAGCAAGATATTGTAGCTAATCTAGCGGATGATTCGATTTTAGTTGAGTTAAAATATGCGGGAACGTCAACCGATGAGCCGATTCTTAATCAGATTTATAAAGAATTTGATGTCAGTGCCAATATCCTTTATGGCAATATTGAAATTCTAGACCATGTGCCGGTTGGTGAATTGGTCGTTATCCTATCTGGTCAAACGGACAATTTGGCTAGTGCATTAACTGCCCTAGAAAAAGCTGGGGTATCTGTTGTTGTATTGAAAAGAGGTGCCTAGATGAGTGAATTGATTCAAACCTATTTGCCTAACGTCTATGCGTTGGGGTGGTCTGGTGATGCAGGTTGGGGAACCGCCCTGTTTAACACCCTTTATATGACCTTAATTCCTTTTGTTATCGGTGGCATTTTGGGCTTGGTTGCCGGTTTATTATTGGTAATGACTAAACCAGGTGGTGTGATCGAAAATAAATTAGTTTTTTGGGTTTTGGATAAGGTGACATCGGTCTTTCGTGCCATTCCCTTTATTCTCTTGTTAGCTATTATGTTCCCTGTTGCCCTCCTTTTAGTTGGTACAATGCTTGGACCTGATGCGGCCAATGTGTCGCTTTCTGTGGCAGTATTTCCTTTTTTTGCTCGTCAAGTACAGGTGGTTCTGTCTGAGTTGGACAAGGGAATTATTGAAGCAGCTCAAGCGTCTGGTGCGACCACATGGGATATTGTGGGCGTATATTTGACGGAAGGTTTGCCAGATTTGATTCGTGTGTCAACGGTGACCTTGATTTCCTTGGTTGGTGAAACAGCCATGGCAGGCGCAATCGGAGCAGGTGGTCTAGGTAACGTGGCCATTTCCTACGGTTATAATCGTTATAATAATGATGTGACTTGGGTGGCAACTCTGATGATTTTGATTTTGATTTTTGCCATTCAGTTCCTAGGGGATTTCTTAACCAAAAAGGTCAGTCATAAATAGTTTTTAGATAAAGAAAATACGCTTAGTGATGACTAAGCGTATTTATTATGCTTTGATTTTATCTAAAATAAGACCTAGAATAAAGCCAACCAGTGCAAAACAAATCCAACCTAATTGAAATTGTCCTAAGGGAAGGATTTGGGTAAAGAAATGACTGATACTAGATGGGATAAAATCCATGTTTAATTGACTAGCTAGGGTAGATAATGAATCGTAAAGGGCAGCAACAGAAGTCCAAATCAGAGTTGAAACATAAACGATTTTTTTATCTTTAAACCATTTGCCTGTTAAGGTCAGTACAATCAAGCTAATCGCAATAGGATAAAGGAAGAAGAGCATGGCAAGAGAAGCTTTAATGATGCCATTTAGACCACTAAAGTAAAGAAAAGTACCAATTAAGGTCATTATAGCAGACCAGCGAGCATGAGATAGTTTTGGCAACAAAGTGTGGAAATAATCTGCACTAGCCACCACTAAACCTGATGATGTTGACAAACAAGCCAGAAAGACAGCTAGTGAAAGGGTTAATTGCCCAAAGGTTCCAAAATAACTGCGAGCTGCGATACTGAGAACAGTTCCACCATCTACACCTGCTCCATTAAGGACAAAGAGCCCATCTTGCATGTTAAATAAGCCTTGTGATACCGAACCTAAACGAGCAATAAAGATATAAATAATGGCAAGAAAGGCGGTTGTGATGACACCAGCTTTGAGTGAAATGATGGCAACATCATGTTTAGATTTAGCTCCAAATTGTTTGGCTGAGCTAATCACAACATTGATAAACATAAAAGCAGCTAGAGCGTCCAGTGTTCCATAGCCTTGAAGGAGTCCGGCGATAAATGGTACATCAGAAAAGGCGTTTGATAAATCATTGGCTGCATTATAACTATTACTAGGAGAAGTGGCTGCCGGACTGATATAAGACCCAATAATTAGAGTTGCAATAACCAAGAGTAGTGCTGGCGTGAGGTATTTACCAATATTATCAGCGATTTTACTTGGTTTAACAGCGATTAAGTAGGTTAAGCCAAAGAAAATCAGACCATAGATAAGTTTGCTGATGAGGTCATTGCCGAAGAATGGAGCCACACCAACAGAGAAGGAAACAGCACCTGTTCTAGAAATAGAAAAGAGAGGGCCGATTGCCAGATTAAGCACCGTCATAAAGGTGACGGCAAACCATTTGGAAACACGTTTTTCAATCATGTCTTGGGCATTATCGCTACCAGAATAAGAAATGGCGATAACGGCTAATAGCGGGAGTGTCACTGCTGATAAGCAAAATCCAAGAATGGCAAGCCATAGGTTGCTACCAGAGTAGATACCTAGAAAAGCAGGATAGGTTAGGTTTGAAGCACCAAAAAACATGGCAAATAGCATCAAACCAATAATTAAATACTTATTTTGAGTAGATTTCATTTATTTTTCCTTATCGGTTAATTGAGATAAAAAGATAAGTTAGTTATCTTAATTAACCATTGTACCCTAGTCCTAAACATTCGTCAATAGCCGTATAAATCAAGGAAATCTTGTGAAAATTGACATAAATAGTCTTGAATTTTTTTTTTTTTTTAGGTACTATAGTAATATTATTATTTTCTAAAGGAGTAAAGAAATGAAAGAAATTCAATTTTGGAAACGACTGAGTTTGATTCAGCGAATCATTATCGGTGTCGTTATTGGAGCGATTTTAGGTCTTGTTGTTCCCTCATGGTCAGTGATTGGCTTGTTTGGTACCGTCTTTGTAGGTGCCTTAAAAGGTGTTGCGCCTGTATTGGTATTTGTTTTGGTTGTCCATGCCTTATCACAATCTAAACAAGGGCAACAAAGCAACATGAAAAGTGTCATTATCCTTTATTTGCTTGTGACCTTTGCAGCAGCTTTTGTAGCTGTCTTGGCTAGTTTTGCTTTTCCTGTCACACTGAACCTATCAGGAGCAGCCACAGATACGTCATCAGCTCCACAAGGGATTGCGGAAGTTTTCAACACTTTTATCACCAACATTGTTGATAACCCGCTTAATGCCATTGCCAATGCCAACTACATTGGTGTCTTATCTTGGGCAGTTCTTTTTGGTTTGGCTTTGCGTCAAGCGAGTGATTCGATTAAAGATGGTCTAGGACAAATTTCTGATGCGACTTCAAAAGTGGTAACATGGGTCATTGAGATGGCACCATTCGGGATTATGGGCTTAGTATTTGCCACAATCTCACAAAATGGTTTAGATATTCTAACCACATACGGTCGTTTGTTACTTGTATTGGTTGGCACTATGGCTGTTGTCGCATTGGTTGTTAACCCATTGATTGCTTTTATTGTGATGAAAAAAAATCCCTATCCACTGGTTTTCCGTTGTTTGAAAGAAAGTGGCATCTCAGCCTTCTTTACACGTAGTTCAGCAGCAAATATTCCTGTTAATATGCGTCTTTGTAAGGAACTTGGCTTGAATGAAGATATGTATTCAGTATCAATTCCACTAGGAGCAACGATCAACATGGGTGGTGCAGCGATTACTATCACTGTTTTAACCTTGGCTGCAGTGAATACCTTGGGAATTTCTGTAGATTTCCCAACGGCTTTCTTACTTAGTGTGATTGCTGCCTTATCAGCATGTGGTGCGTCAGGAGTTGCAGGTGGTTCTTTACTTTTGATTCCTTTAGCTTGTAGCTTGTTTGGAATTGATGGCAACATTGCTGCTGAGGTTGTTGGTGTTGGGTTCATCATTGGTGTGATTCAAGATTCATGTGAGACAGCCATCAACTCATCAACAGACGTTCTCTTTACTGCTGTAGCTGAAAAATCAGCCTGGGGTAAAAAATAAGAACATCAGAGTTGTTGTTTCATAAATTAACAGGTTGAACAGATCATGTTTCAACCTGTTTTTATACTTTTTGATATAGTTTGTAACTATGGATATTCCTTGTTAAGTATAGCCTACAAAAATAGTGTAACTTATGGTAAAATAAATACTATCTTAGTTAGAAAAAGGAAAGATAAATGAGTAATCAATTACTAGTGTTACAATCAGATTTTGGTTTGGTTGATGGGGCAGTGTCGGCTATGATTGGTGTAGCATTGCAAGAATCACCCAACTTAGGCATTCACCATTTGACGCATGACATTACACCTTATAACATCTTTGAAGGCAGCTATCGTCTGTTCCAAACGGTTGAATATTGGCCGAAAGGAACAACCTTTGTTTCGGTTGTTGATCCAGGTGTGGGGTCTAAACGTAAAAGTGTCGTTGCCTTAACAGAACAAGACCACTATATCGTGACACCAGACAATGGTACCCTATCTTACATTAAAAAACATGTTGGTATTAAGGCTGTTCGTGAGATTTCTGAAGTGAAAAATCGTCGTCAAAATACAGAGCATTCTTATACCTTCCATGGTCGTGATGTCTATGCCTATACAGGAGCAAAATTAGCTAGTGGGCAT
Source organism: Streptococcus sp. sy010 (assembly GCF_007859175.1). Taxonomy (NCBI): domain Bacteria; kingdom Bacillati; phylum Bacillota; class Bacilli; order Lactobacillales; family Streptococcaceae; genus Streptococcus; species Streptococcus sp. sy010. The sequence goes on from NZ_VOHO01000002.1 coordinate 61,478, forward strand.
ATTAGCTTTGAAGAAGTTGGCCCTGTCTTGTCAGTGGATGATATTGTGGAATTGCCAGTGGTAGAAACCCAAGTTACTGACAATCAAGTTAGGGGAGCTATTGACATTTTGGATGTTCGCTTTGGGTCTTTGTGGACTTCGATTACTCGTGAGGAGTTTTATCAATTAAACCCAGAATTTAACGACCGTTTTGAAGTGACGATTTATAACAATGATATGTTGGTGTATCAAAATCAAGTGACGTATGGTAAATCTTTTGCAGATGTTCGTATTGGTCAGCCAATTTTGTATATTAACTCCCTCTATCGTCTAGGTTTGGCGATTAACCAAGGGTCGTTTGCCAAGGCCTATAATGTGGGAGTGGGTTCGAACTGGCATATTGAAGTGAAGAAAATTTAGGAGATGTCTATGAAAAATAACTCAATTAAAAAAGTTGTCGCAACGGGAATTGGTGCCGCACTCTTTGTGATTATTGGAATTTTGGTGAATATTCCTGTACCAGTACCCAATACCAGTATCCAGTTACAGTATGCTGTTTTAGCTTTGTTTGCCTTGATTTATGGGCCAAGCGTTGGTTTCTTTGCAGGTTTTATTGGTCATGCACTCAAAGATGCCATTCAATACGGCTCAGTTTGGTGGACTTGGGTCTTGGTCAGTGGTTTGATTGGTTTGGGTATTGGTTTGTTATCTGGTGTGATTAAATTAGATAAGGGCCAACTACAAGGAAAGGATTATCTTGTTTTTAATCTTACTCAACTAGTAGTAAACTTTATTGGCTGGGGGTTGATTGCACCTTATGCAGATGTTTTGATTTACAAGGAAATTGCTAGTAAAGTTTATGTTCAAGGGATTTGGTCAGCAGGAGTTAATGCCCTAACAGTTGGTTTGGGTGGTAGCTTGTTGATTGGCCTTTATGCTCGGACTCGAATTAAAGCTGGTAGTCTTTCTAAGGAATGATAGAAATGATGACAGACTTGATTGTATTTGATGATTTTAGTTTTCAATATGAAACACAAGCAGAGCCTACTCTGAAAAATATTAACCTAAGTATCCAAGAAGGTGAAAAAATCTTATTGGTTGGGCCGTCTGGTTCAGGCAAATCAACCTTAGGACAGTTAATTAACGGCTTGATTCCTAATCATCACAAGGGAAAAATGACAGATCGTTTTCTAATGGCGGGTCAGCCTAGCTTTGAACAATCGATTTATGATAAGTCAAAACTGGTCAGTACGGTATTGCAGGATACCGATGGCCAGTTTATTGGCTTGTCTGTGGCAGAAGATATAGCCTTTGCTTTAGAAAATGATCAAGTACCTGAAAAAGAGATGAAAGAAAAGGTCGAGATGTGGAGCAAACGACTAGGTTTGGAAAATTTGCTGCAACACCGTCCACAAGATTTATCAGGTGGGCAAAAGCAAAGAGTGAGCTTAGCAGGTGTTCTGATTGATGAAAGTCCGATTTTAGTGTTTGACGAGCCTTTGGCTAATTTAGATCCTAAATCCAGTCAGGATATGTTGGCTCTTATTGACAGCATTCATAAGAGTGAGAAAGTCACAACCTTGATTATCGAACATCGCTTAGAGGAAGTGTTAGCTGCTTCTGTTGATCGAGTGATTTTGATGGCAGAAGGTGAGGTTATTTTTGATGGGCAACCAGATGACTTACTTCTTACGACTTTATTAAAAGAGCAAGGGATTCGTGAGCCGCTGTATCTTGGTTTTTTGCGTGAACAAGGATTGGACTTGACCTCACTAAGTTCTTTGTCGCAGTTGGAAGGTATGGATTTGCCCAAGTTATCCTTGCCAACGATTGACTCTTATCAATCTTCAAAGCCAAGTGAAGATGTGTTGGTTGTCAAAGATTTAGAGGTGAGTTATGGTGATGGACAGCCCATTTTATCTGATATTTCCTTTACCGTAAAAAAAGGTGAGCGTTTGGCCTTGATTGGTCAAAACGGGGCTGGGAAGTCCACTTTGGCTAAAGCACTCTGCCAGTTTGTTGAATCTAGCCAAGGTCAAATCTTTTATCAAGGCCAAGACATTTCAGCAGATACGATTAAGGAGCGAGCAGAGCGTATTGGTTATGTCTTGCAAAATCCTAATCAAATGATTAGTCAGACCATGATTTTTGATGAGGTAGCCTTAGGTTTACGTTTGCGTCAAGTGAGTGAGGCAGACGTAAAGGAACGTGTAGAAAAAACCTTAAAAATTTGTGGCCTGTATCCTTATCGCCATTGGCCGATTGCAGCCTTGTCTTTTGGTCAAAAGAAACGAGTGACCATTGCGTCTATTTTGGTTTTGAATCCAGAAATTATCTTGTTAGATGAGCCAACAGCTGGCCAAGATTTTCAGCATTATAGCGAGATTATGGCGTTTTTGGATCAGCTTAATCAAGCCGGCCATACCATTATTATGATTACTCATGATATGCAGTTGATGTTAGAACATAGTGATCGAGCTTTAGTTTTAGCCAAGGGGCAAATTTTAGCTGACGACCAACCAATTCAGATTTTAAAACAAAAAGATATCTTAACACAAGCCAATCTTTGTCAGCCAAGTCTGTTTGCTTTGGCGGATAAACTTGGGCTTGATGTTGAGCAAGTGGTTAATCATTATACATTGCGCAATAAAGGAGAGCATCATGCAGACAAATAAACTCTTGGGTTACCAACCAGGAACTAGCCCAATTCATCAGCTGTCAGGTGCGAGTAAGTTAATCTTCTTTATCCTTGTTTCAATAGCAGTAATGATTAGTTATGACACACGTTTGCTTGCTTTTGTGGGGGGGGGTTCGTTATTGCTTTTCAAGCTAGCTAATATCAAATGGCGACAGGTGTCTTTTGTGATTTATTTGGTCTTATTCTTTGCATTTTTGAATTTGCTCATGGTTTATCTCTTTGCTCCCAATTATGGGGTTGAGATTTATGGGCAAAAGACTTTACTTTGGGCTGGAATCGGTGCTTATGGCATAAGCAGTCAAGAACTTTTTTATTTATTTAATCTTGCTCTGAAGTATTTCTCAACAGTGCCTATGGCTATTGTCTTTTTGCTGACGACTCATCCTAGCCAATTTGCAGCCAGCCTTAATCAAATTGGTGTCCCTTATAAGATTGCTTATGCTGTTAGTCTGACTTTACGTTATATTCCAGATTTACAAGAGGAATTTTATCTCATTAAGTTATCACAAAATGCGCGTGGGTTGGAATTATCTCAAAAAGCTAAATTATTAGAACGTATTAAAGGGAACTTGTTGATTTTAACCCCCTTGATTTTTAGCTCCTTAGAACGAATCGACACCGTTGCAACGGCTATGGAGTTACGTCGTTTTGGCAAGGGGAAAAAACGAACCTGGTACCAAAAACAAGACTTGAAAGCTGGCGATTATGGCGTCATTGCCTTGGCAATTCTTATCCTAGTGCTTAGTTTTGTATTGATTTGGCTCAATCAAGGACGGTTTTATAACCCTTGGACTTAAATGACTTAGAAAGAAATGAGTATGTTTAATCAAAAAAGACCTACGTCTGCATATGTTAAGTATTTGTTGCTTGCTTTGTTAGGGTTGGTGTTCGCTTGTGGTCTGATAGTTATGACCCAAAATCAGCAAACATCAACGGTTTCTACGGTAAGCAGTAGCCAATCAAGTGAGCAAGTTGTTCAAACAGCTTCCTCTCAAACACCTGAAGGCTATCAAGTTAGTGATGAAGAAACAGCTTATTTGAAAGAGCGTTTTGCTAAATTATCAGCTATCAATCCAGAAGTCATTGGTTATATCTATATTCCAGGAACTAAGTTGGATGAACCTGTTGTGCAAACAGGAGATAATGCGACTTATTTGGAAAAAACTTTTGAAGGCACTTATGAACCTTATATGGGGGCAGTCTTTATGGATACCAACAATCAAAAAGATTTCACGGATTCATTGACTTGGCTTTTTGGGCATGCTAGGGGGAGTCTTGTTTCAGATAATCGCATGTTTAACGATGTGAATTTTTATGATGATCAGACCTTTTTCGATCAAAATCCCTATCTGGTATTAGAAACACCTGAGCGCAACTATTATTATGAAGCGACCTATTTTATCATTGTTCCTGAAACCACTCCGTTATATCGGACATCTTTTGAGAGTAAGGAAGATTTTCGTAAGCAGTTAGAAACAGTGGCAGCCGAATCCAAAGTAAAAAAAGCAGATGCGGTGATTGATCCGCTTGACAAATATTTGGTATTGTCAACCTGTCGTGAAGAAGATGGTAGTTTGAGAGCTAATCTCTATTTACGTCAAATTCCTGATGAGGACTTACCACAATTTTTGGCTGAAAATGGTGATAAATTAACCTATGTTGCGACTCGTTAATTAAAGAAAACAACCTAAGAAATTAGGTTGTTTTTTATGGTCAAAAAAGGTCAAAAAAGTTGATGAAAATTTGAAAAAAACGTGCAAAAAGCTTGACAAAACGGGGGGGGGGGTGCGTTAAAATATAAATAGAATCCTATGGGGAATTCTATAAAAAATCGGAGGAGTTCGTTTATGAACAAGAAATTGAAATTAATGTCAACATCACTATTGGCAAGCGTTGCCTTGTCAGTTGCAGCGCCAGCATTTGCACAAGATAACGTTATGGTTGGTGATCAAAATACTGACGTAGCTGCATGGTTAAAATCAGAAGTTGCTAAAGAAACAGCAAAAGAAGAAGCTGTTAAAGCTGAGGTGAAAGCAGCAGAAGATGCAGCAGCAATCATTAAAGAAAAATTGGCTCAACCAGTTCCTTCAACAGTAGAAGGAGCCGTTAACAATAACGATGCAGCTATTGATGTTCGTAACCTTGAAGGTGTAGGAAACACAGTCGTTGAAAATGGTTCAGCAAAAGTACTTGATACTAATGAAGTTGATACACGCAACTTTGACGGTGTAGGTAACACAGTTGTTGAAAATACTAAAACAGGTTCAAAAGTAACTGTTAAAGGTGACTCAACAACTTCTGAAACGGCTTCAAGCGAAACAGCAGCAAGCTCAGACACTAAAAAAGAAACAACAAGTTCAGATAAAAAAGAGTCTGCTAAATCAGATAAGAAATCAGCAACAGTAGCTAAGGCTGCTTCATCTAAAGCTGGTTCAGCAGTTGCTCCTTCTGGTAAATCAAGTTCAGCAAAAGTATCGCCAGCAGCTGCAGCGAAATCTGGTGAGAAAACATTGCCAAAAACATCAGCAGTAAAATAATCTATTTGCTGTCGAAGTAAGGTTAAAGGTTATTCGATAGAATAGCCTTTTCTTTATTAAATAATGGAGGATAATATGTTTTATCAAAATGAACGAAGAAAGCACAGGCAACTCAAATACTTACTAGCAAGCTTATTGGTTGTGGCTGTAGCGATCAGTACATGGTTTGCCTTTGGTGTTAAAAATCCAGTGTCTAATGTGGCTAGCTCTCAAAACACACCAGCACAGACAACGACCAATCAAGTCACTTATCAACCAAGTGCAGAAGAGCAAGCCTATTTGAAGGAACGTTTTGATGCTCTTTCAGCGATCAATCCTGAAGTGATTGGTTATATCTATGCTCCTGGAACGAAATTAGACGAACCAGTCGTCCAGACAGGTGATAATGCTACCTATCTGGATAAGACATTTGAGGGTAACAATGAGCCTTTAATGGGTGCCGTCTTTATGGATACGGATAATAATAAGGATTGGAATGACAGTTTGACTTGGTTGTTTGGACATGCTAGAGGTAGCCAGGTGCCAGATAATCGTATGTTTAATGATGTTAATTTTTATGAAGATCAAACTTTCTTTGATCAGAATCGTTACCTTGTTCTTGAAACGGCAGAGCGGAAGTATTACTATGAAGCGATGTTCTTTATTATCGTTCCAGAAACGACTGCTTTTTATCGAACTTCTTTTGACAGTGAAGAATCGTTTGCTGAGCAGCTGAATGCAGTGGCTACAGATGCAGTCAGCAAAAAAGAAGGAGCCGTAGTCAAGCCAACAGATAAATATTTGGTGTTATCAACCTGTCGTGAAGATGATGATACCATTCGCTCAAATCTCTATATGAGACGCATCCCAGATAGTGAATTGGAGCAGTTCTTAGCTGAAAATGGTGACAAACTCACTTATGTTCCAACACGCTAAATCAAGGAGGTGGTTACTAAAAATCTATATTCAACACTAACCAGACTTGTGTTCGTCAAGTCTGGTTTTTTGTGTCTGGAGTATTGACTGGATTTTTCAGTAAAAGAAAGAGAAATTTGATATAATGAAGGGATAAGGAGGACTGTAAACTATGGTGCGAATGATTCCGAGTCGTGTGAGAAATGAAGGGATATCTCTTTATGAGAAAGGTTTAGTGACGTTTGAAAAAGAAGAAGCGAAAAGCTTATTGTTTCAAGTGGATCAGGTAGCCCTTCAATTTTCTTCACAAGAGAGCGAGACGCACTGTCAATGTGATTGTTTTTTACAAAAACAATATTGTCAACATCTAGCAGCTGTGGAACATGCACTTAAAAATGATAAATTGCTCCAACATCTTGTAGAGCAAGAAAAATCTATTCCAGAGCCCGTAGAAGTGGTAGCATCACTTGGTAAATTATTTTTGGATCAGCTGGACTTGACTCAAGATAGTGAGAGGGATTATCGCTTGTCAGCATTTGGCGAGCCCAATCCTTATTCTTCTGATTTTTGGTGGACTTTGAAAATCAATCGTTTACCAGATAACCGTCAATATATTATTCGTGATATCAAAAGTTTTTTGCAAGGTCTTCGTCGAAAATCGCATTATCAACTTGGCAAACAGTATTTTGAGCCTTTGTCTTTGGAAAACTTTGATCAAGCAAGTCAACGATTAATTGAGTTTCTTTGGCGCTTACTACCACAAGGTCAGTCTGTATTATTGGACTATTATTTTCCTAATCAAGCGCGTCACCTTAGTTTGCCTGTTAGTGTCTTTGAACAGGGGTTGCTTTTGTTAGCAGACTTGTACGATTTTTCTTTAGAAATGGATCAGATCAACTATAGTCGAATCACTTTTGCTGAGTTGACTGGAAATGATGGATTTTATCTCTTTAAGGTAAATAATCAAGAAAATCAGATTGAGCTGATTTGTGAAGCATTGACAGACCAACTGTTTTTTGATAAGGAATACTTGTGGCATCAAGGAACTTTTTATCGTCTAAATAATAAGCAAATGCGTCTATTGACAGCAATACAGAGTTTGCCTGTGATAGATGACAAAAAGAGAATGATTAGTTTTCTAAAATCAGAACAGGCTCAACTGGCAGCTAGTCTATTGGCGTTTCAAAGTTTGGGTCAGGTAATTGCACCAGAAGAATTTGTGATTAAGGATTTTGTGCCAAGTTTTGATTTGGATATAGCAAATGATGGTCGTCTTGTGTTGAGAACGGTTTTTGATTACGGTCAAGCAGTGGTTCATAATCGTCAAGACTTGTCGGCATTGCCTTTTACCAGTCATTTTGAACATGAAAAGGCAGTTTTTCAGACGATTAAGGCATGTGGTTTTATTGGTGATTTTACCGCCTATCATCCACCATTAAGGTCATCTCATTTGCATCAATTTTTTCATCAAACCTTACCACAATTACAACAATTGGGACTGGTAAGATTAGCAGAAGATTTGGACAGGCGAAAAAAAGAACTTGCCCCTAACGTTTTAATTGACTATCAAGAAGGGTTGCTTGCGATTTCCTTTGATTTTGCAGGTATTACCGAAGATGATGTTGAGTTAGCCATGTCAGCCCTCTTGGCAAATGAGTCTTTTTTTATCAATCAATCAGGTCAATTAGTTGAGTTTGATGACATGACGCAGAAAATTAGTCAAGCCTTGCAAGTTACATCAGTAGAAACGATTGAGCCGGGGAAATTGAGCCTTCCTATTTTAAGTGCTTTTCAACTAGAAAGTCTAACTCGGTCCATGTCGCGTGTGAATTTTTCAGCACCATTTGAACAGTTAGCCTATGATTTAAGGCATCCAGAAGAATTGGAATTACCTGAATTAAACATCAAGGCGAATTTACGTGACTACCAGCAAACTGGGGTTAAGTGGTTGAGTATGCTTGATCGTTATGGGTTTGGTGGTATCTTGGCAGATGATATGGGTTTGGGAAAAACCTTACAGACCATTGCCTTTTTGACCTCTCGCATGACTGCAGATACAAGGGTTTTGATTCTTGCACCGTCTAGCTTGATTTATAATTGGCAGGAAGAATGGGCAAGGTTTGCTCCAGACGTAGATGTGGCAGTGGCTTATGGTCCGAAATCCTTGCGAGATAAGATTATTGCTGAAGGCCATCAAGTGATTATCAGCAGTTATTCTGCCTTTCGTCAGGATGTTTTGACTTATCAAGCCAAGCAGTTTGATTATTTGATTTTGGATGAAGCTCAAATGATGAAAAATAATCAGAGTAAACTAGCACAACAGTTGCGTCAATTTGAAGTCAAACGTTGTTTTGCCTTGTCTGGAACACCAATTGAAAATAAACTGTTGGAAATCTGGTCTATTTTTCAAATTGTTATGCCAGGGCTTTTGCTTAGTCGGTCTAAGTTTTTAAGCTGGTCAGCTCAAATGGTTGCGACAAGAATTTCTCCTTTTATTTTGCGGCGAAAAAAAGAAGATGTCTTGCCAGAATTACCAAACTTGATTGAAATTACACATTATAACGAATTGGCTGATGAGCAAAAAAGTATCTATTTGGCACAATTAAGGCAAATGCAAGATCAGGTTGCACACACCTCGACTCAGGAATTTCAAGCTAAAAAAATGGAAATTTTATCAGGTTTGATGAGGTTACGTCAAATCTGTGATACTCCAGCGCTTTTTATGGATTATCAAGGTTCTAGTGGTAAAATTGATAGCCTAATCGAACTGCTCACACAGCTAAAGAAAAACCAACGACGTGTTTTGATTTTTTCTCAATTTAAGGGGATGCTAGACATTATTGAGGGCCTTCTTCAAGACTTGTCTTTGAGTAGTTTTAAGTTGACAGGATCAACCCCGTCAGATAAAAGACAGAACATGACCCAACAATTTAATGCGGGTCAAAGAGATGTTTTTCTCATTTCCTTAAAAGCTGGTGGGGTAGGTCTTAATTTAACAGGGGCAGACACCGTGATTTTGGTGGATTTGTGGTGGAATCCTGCCGTTGAGATGCAGGCGATTGGTCGTGCACATCGTTTGGGACAAGAACGACCTGTAGCGGTTTATCGTTTGATAACCCGAGGAAGTATTGAAGAAAAAATTTTAGCTTTACAAGACCGTAAGCGTCATCTGATTACAACGGTCCTAGATGGTCAAGATAGTAAAACTAATCTAAGTTTGGCTGAAATCAAGGAAATTTTAGGAATGGATTAGCTGAAAGAATGGTCAAGAGCCATTCTTTTTCTCAGTCAAGAAGACTTTGAAAAAAACTTGGTTTTAGGGTATAATAAACAAGCATAGAAAGGAGGTTTTCTTGATGAAACAAAAAAGATCCTATCCCTTGGTGGCAGATAATGAACCGATTATCACACCAGCCCCTGCCATGAATTTATATGAAAAGGAAGATTTAATCAGTCAAATTCACGGCAGTTACATGGAAAAATATGATAGCAATCCAGTGGTCAATCAGCAGCCAGTGCAGATGACAAAACAGGTCAACTTGTCTGATGATAAAAATGGTACTTATTTGGAAACCATGCGTCAACAGGCTAGGGAAGATGTTAGAAAAAAACGTCAGACCATGATGGCTCAGGAGCTTAAATTAGCACCCAAGTCAAGTTTTACATCAAGTGTTAAGTCTTTAGACAAGGCTAAGGAAACAAAACCCTTAACAACCTTGGGTAAACTAGCACAAGTCTTGCATCAGACAGATTATATCTTGGCTGAGTTGCCAACTGTTTATCAAGAACCTAAAAATCTTTCTAGCAAGAATAAACCGAAAAAAAATAATTATGACTTTTTGAAAACCAGTCAAATTTATAATAGAACGATGAATCAAGTTCAAAAAGAGCGTCAGGTGGCACAAGAATTGAATTTGACACGATTTGATGAGTAAAAAATGAGGAGAAAATCATGACAAAAATCTATCACTTTATTGGGATTAAAGGGGCTGGTATGAGTGCCCTGGCCTTGATGTTGCATCAAATGGGCCACAAGGTGCAAGGAAGCGATGTGGACAAGTACTACTTCACCCAATATGGTTTAGAAGAAGCAGGCATTACGGTACTACCTTTTGCTGAAGAGAACATTACTGCTGATTTAGAATTGATTGCCGGTAATGCCTTTCGTGAAGATAACAACATTGAACTAGCTAAGGCGATTAAAGAAGGTATTCCCTTCAAACGTTACCATGAGTTTTTAGGTGAATTCATGCGTCAATTCACCAGTCTAGGTGTGGCAGGAGCACATGGCAAGACCTCAACGACTGGTTTGTTGTCCCATGTTTTGAAGAATATTACAGACACGTCTTATCTTATCGGTGATGGAACTGGTCGTGGTTCAGCCAATAGTGAGTATTTTGTTTTTGAATCAGACGAATATGAGCGTCATTTTGCACCTTATCATCCTGAGTACAGCATTATCACCAATATTGATTTTGATCACCCAGATTATTTCACGAGCTTGGATGATGTCTTTAATGCCTTTGATGACTATGCAAAACAAGTGACTAAGGGTCTCTTTATCTTTGGTGGCGATCCACTATTGCGTCGTTTGACGGCTAATGCTCCTATTTACTATTATGGTTTTGAAGAGGATTGCGATTTTATCGCCTATGATTTGGTTAGAACGACTAATGGATCGGATTTCAAGGTGCGTTATGGTCAAAAAGAATTGGGTAACTTCCATGTGCCTGCCTTTGGTCGCCATAATATTTTGAATGCCACGGCGGTTATTGGTAACCTATATATTGCAGGGTTTGACATGAGCCTAGTAGCTGAACATCTTAAAACCTTTGCAGGCGTAAAACGTCGTTTCACAGAAAAAATTGTTAATGATAAAATCATTATTGATGATTTTGCTCATCACCCAACAGAAATCATTGCAACCTTAGACGCTGCACGCCAAAAATATCCAGCTAAGCAGGTTGTGGCTATTTTCCAACCTCATACCTTTACTCGTACGATTGCCTTGTTAGATGAGTTTGCAGCTGCACTTAATGATGCAGATGCAGTTTATTTGGCAGAAATTTATGGGTCAGCGCGTGAGGTGGATAATGGTCAAGTTAAGATTGATGATTTGGCCGCTAATATCACAAAACCCGTTCAAATCATCACGGCTGATAATGTGTCCCCTCTTTTGAAACATGACAATGCCGTTTATGTCTTTATGGGAGCAGGTGATATTCAAACCTATGAACATGCCTTTGAACAATTGGTGTCTAGCTTGGCAACGAATACCCAATAATAAGATATGGTTATGCAGATTAGACAAGTTAGGCTAGACGATTTAGAGCGTTTAATGTTTCTGGAAAGAGAGAATTTTCTACCTGATGAGGCCATTACAGAAACAGCTATGAGTGAGCAGATTAAAACGATCAGCGATAGTTTTCTAGTAGCAGAAATAGATAATCAAGTGGTGGGTTATATTACGGCTCATGCTCGTCAAGATAAATATCTGAAAGATGACGTTTTTATGGGAGCAGTTCCCAATCAAGTTGATGGTGGTTATTTCATCATTAGTGCCTTATCGGTAGCTAAAAGTCATCAAGGGCAAGGGATTGGCAGTAGCCTATTAGCAACAATGAAAGATTTGGCAGTGGCCCAAGATCGCCAAGGGCTGAGTTTAACCTGTCATGACCATTTAATTAGTTATTATGTCATGAATGGTTTTGTTGACGAGGGCGAATCAAACACGTCAAATTTAGGTGGTTATCAATGGTATAATCTGGTTTGGTATGCTCCTGCTTGATTTTCCTTGATTTTTAAGGTATAATGGCCTTTGATAAAAATGGGAGGTTGAGAATTTGACTGATAATGATAAGCCAAAAGCTCAAACAGGCCGCTCTTTCAAAGAACAGATTTTAGCTGAATTGGAAGAAGCCAATCGTTTGCGTAAGATTCGAGAAGAAGAACTACGACAAAAACAGTTAGAAGCAGAAGAAGCTGCCAAACGCACAGCTCAGCTTTTAGCAGAATATGAAGAACAAAAACGTTTAGAAGAACTACGAACAACAGAAGAAAGGGAAGAGTTAGAGCGTCAAGCACAGGCTGCCCTTGAGGATATTCGTGTTGAAAACTTAGTGACTGACCAAGAGATGGAGCAGGTTGAACTTGAACCAGATTTTTCAGAAACGATTGATTTCAATCGAGATCAAGACTTCTCTCAATTTGTGCCACAAGATGAACCGTTAGAGTTAGTTCAGACACAAAATCTATCTGATTTGGTCGGTCTAGCTGATTTACAGGAAGAAGAGTTATCTGCTTCAGAAGTATCAACTAATCACGGACTGGGCTTGGCACCAGAAGCACAAACAAATCCTGAGATTTTTTCAAGTTCAAATAGAGACGATATGGTGGAGCAAGAGGAAGTCGTTGCCTTTGAAGATGAGGATGTCCTTGAAGAAGAACCTGTTTATTTAAGTAAACAGGAACGAACAGACCATTTGGCCAGACGTATTTCTCGTGGCTTGATTGCAGCTATTTTGTTGGTCTTGTTAATCACGGCTTTCTTTGGTTATCGTTATGTTCAATCAGGTATCAATCCGGCTGATAAAACATCAACTGACTATGTTCAGGTTGAAATTCCATCAGGTTCTGGTAACAAGATGATTGGTCAGATTTTAGAACAATCTGGTGTGATTAAGAGTGGAACAATTTTTAATTACTATACCAAGTTTCGTAATTATACCAACTTCCAAAGTGGTTATTACAATCTTCAAAAGAGTATGTCTTTAGATGAAATTGTAGCAGAACTACAAAAAGGTGGGACAGCAGAACCAACTCGTCCAGCTCTTGGTAAAATTTTGGTCACAGAAGGTTACACCATTGATCAGATTGCTCAAGCGATTACTAGTAATGCCAATACCAAGGACACGACAGACAAAACACCATTTAGCAAGGAAGATTTTCTTGCTTTGATGACAGATAGTAGCTTTATCAATAAAATGGTGCAAAAATATCCGAATTTGTTAGCTGACTTGCCATCAACCACAGATGCTCGTTACCAACTGGAAGGTTATCTTTTCCCAGCGACTTATAACTACTATGAAGAAACAACCTTGGAAGAAGTTGTTGAGGACATGATTGCGACGATGGATAGTCAACTATCGCCTTACTATGATCAGATTGTCGCTTCTGGTAAGACCGTCAATGAAGTTTTAACACTGGCTTCTCTGGTTGAAAAAGAAGGCTCAACAGATGACGATCGTAAGATGATTGCTAGCGTATTCTATAATCGTTTGGCTGAAAACATGCCTTTGCAAAGTAACATCGCTATCTTGTATGCTATGGGCAAACTCGGTCAAAAAACGACCTTGGCAGAAGACGCTGCAATCGATACTGGTATTGCGTCGCCTTATAACATCTATCAAAATCCAGGTTTGATGCCAGGGCCAGTAGATAGTCCAAGCTTATCAGCGATTAAAGCAACCATTGCTCCAGCCAATACGAATTATCTCTACTTTGTAGCAGATGTTAAGACTGGTAGTGTTTATTATGCTGAAACTTATGAAGAACATTCAGCTAATGTTGAAAAATATGTCAATAGTCAGTTAAACTAATGACAAAATAGTAACCATAAAAAGAGCGTAGGGGTTGCCCTGCTGCTCTTTGGTTTTTGAAGAATAAAAAATCAGAAAAGGAAATGAAATATTATGGCAGAAAAAACCTATCAAATGACCCTAGCTGAAAAAGAACAGCTAGAAAAAGAACTGGAAGAACTAAAACTTGTCCGTCGTCCTGAAGTTGTCGAACGAATTAAAATTGCTCGTTCGTACGGTGACTTGTCAGAAAACAGTGAGTATGATGCAGCAAAAGATGAACAGGCTTTTGTGGAAGATCAAATTTCAACTCTAGAAACCAAGATTCGTTATGCTGAAATTATTGATAGTGATGCGGTTGCAAAGGATGAGGTAGCTATTGGTCGAACTGTTGTGGTAAAACAACTAGATAGTGGTAAAGAAGTAACCTACTCAATCGTTGGTGCTGCCAGTGCAGATATTTTTTCAGGGAAAATTTCTAATGAAAGTCCTGTGGCTCAAGCCCTTATTGGTAAAAAAGTTGGGGATGTGGCTAAGATTGAAGCGCCAGGTGGAGCCTACCAATTAGAAATTGTTAGTGTGATTAAAACAGCCTAATCAAAAAGACTGAAGCCCTTAGGTTTTAGTCTTTTTAGTTATTAAAAAAGCCATCTAAATGATTAGATAGCTTTTTATCTTAGTGTTTGCTACGTTGTTTACCAGCATTACGATTGCTTGGTTGATGAATAACTTGTGTCATTTGTGGTGTCACATCTTTACGCGTCTTTGGAGCTTGGTAAGCTTTGGGTGGGTTTTTAGCAAATTCTGCCTCTACCTTTTGACGAAGTTTAGGTTTAAGAATATACATGGTAATGAGTTGTTGGAGGATTGAGAAAATACCACCGACAAACCAGTAAAGAGTCACCCCTGCTGGCATACTAAATGACATCATGACCATCATTAGAGGCGTCATATACATCATGGTTTGCATTTGTTTACCTTGTTCAGGTGACATATTTTGCATGCCTTGCATAGATAACCACGATTGAGCAAAGTACAGTGCACCGACAATTAAGACCAAAATCAAGTCTGGTTGGTCAAGTCGGAACCAAAGGAATGTTTTTCCAGCAATACCTTCAGTAAAGCGAGCAGCATAGAAAAGAGCAGAAAAGAAAGGTAGTTGAATCAAGAGTGGCATACAGCCGATACCCCCTAGCATGCTAACGCCATTCTCACGCTGGGCAGCCATAAAGGCTGTTTGGGCAGCTAATTTTTCTTCTTGGGTACTTGCTTCTTGCATGCGTTTTTGCAAAGGCTCAAAGATAGGTTTGAGATAAGCCATTTTTTCAGACTGGTAGCTCGCTTTCCAACTTTGATAAAGTCCTAGTGGTAAAATTAGAAAACGCACAACAATGGTGACAAGGATAATGGCAATGCCAAAACCGAGTCCCATATCATTAGCAAAATACTGGATAAAGCGTCCCATAGGTTCAACTAGTAGGTTATAGACCCAACCTTCTCCTGTTGGGACACCATTTTTTTGTTGGACACAGCCAGCTAAAAGAAACAGAAGGCTCAGGCCAAATCCTGACTGGAGTAATCGTTTTTGTTTTTTATTCACTATTATTTCCTCAATTTTTAAGATACCCTTTATTTTACCTTTTTTTATTAAATTTCTCAATAGTTCCTTAGTTGGAATTTAAGAAATGATTTGAAAATCGCTGAATGAAGAAAAGTTAGCAGTTGTCACATCAACGTAGGTCACCTTGGATAAGGGGGAAGGGTTCTTACGGATTTCTTGGGTAAATTTGGCTAGGAGTTGAGGCTTGTCAGATTGAGCTAAAATTTCAACCGTACCGTCACTATTATTCCAGACTCGACCAGTGATTCCTTCTAGTTCTAAAGCAAGTCCAAGAACAGCGTAGCGAAAGCCGACTCCTTGAACTCGACCAGAAACTAAGAGACGTAGTTTGTGCATGATGTTCTCCTTTGATTTGTTAATGTTATTATAACATAGCTTGGTCTTAAATATGATATAATGTAAACATGATTGAGATAACATCAAAGGCTAATCCTTTAATCAAGCAAACTAAGAAATTATTACAAAAAAAATATCGCCAATCGTCTTATTTGATTGAGGGTTGGCATTTATTTGAAGAAGCAGTGCGGGCGAAGGCAGAGATTCTCAGGGTATTTGTTGTTGCTGATCAAATTAGCCAGCTAATAGATTATGAGGGGCAACTGATTCTTGTTTCACCCGAAATTCTTAAAGACTTGTCAACCTCGCCAACTCCTCAAGGTATTGTGGCGGAAATAGCTCTACCTAATATGATGCCCCCAAGTCAGTTTAAAGGTAAGTATCTGGTTTTGGAAGATGTCCAAGATCCAGGTAATCTAGGAACAATGATACGAACGGCTGATGCCTCAGGTTTTGATGCAGTTTTTATTTCAGAAAAGTCAGCTGATATTTATAATGCTAAGACCTTACGTTCTATGCAGGGTAGTCATTTTCATCTTCCCATTTATCGAGGGAATGTCTTGACTTATCTTAACCAAATGCAATCAAGTGGTGTAACCTGTCTAGCAACAACCTTGTCAAAAAAATCTGTGGATTATCGCAGTCTGTCTGACTTGAGTAATTTTGCTTTGGTTTTTGGCAATGAAGGTCAAGGGATTTCGCAAGAAATGGCAACTCAAGCCGATCTTCTAGTCCATATCAATATGCCTGGTCAAGCAGAAAGTCTGAATGTAGCTGTTGCTGCGGGCATTTTGATGTTTAGTTTTATTTAAGACCGATAGACTAAAATTAGCGACAGAGGTTTAATAATGACAAAAAATTATCAAAAAGATCGAGAATTTATGGACTACGTGGGTCATTTGATTGCTCATCCGAGGTTTCAAAAGTTGGCACCGATTGTCCAACATCAGCATTCGACACGATTAGAGCATTCGATTAACGTTGCCTATACGAGTTATAAAATTGCTAAAAAATTTGGTTGGGATGCGAAAAGTACAGCTCGTGGTGGTCTTTTGCATGATTTCTTTTATTATGATTGGCGAGTGACAAAATTTAATAAAAGTCATGCTTGGGTTCATCCTCGAATTGCCGTACGCAATGCCAAAAAACTAATCAATCTCAATAAACGTGAAGAAGATATTATCTTGAAGCATATGTGGGGAGCAACGCTGGCTTTTCCTCGTTATAAGGAAAGCTATATTGTGACCGTGGTTGATAAATATTGGGCAGTTAAGGAGGCCTTAACTCCTTTTAGAAAATACTTGGCTAAAAAATGACCAAGAATATTGAAAAAGTAAAATTTTAGGAGAAGTAAGATGAATCAAACCATTACTTATACACAAACAGATACCGGCTTGGCTACTTTTTATGCCAAAATTTATGGTTTAGTTGGCATGGGGATAGGCTTATCTGCAGCAGTGGCAGGACTAATGCTGTATGTTTTCCCTACCAATATGCAAGTGATTTTGACAAACTACCCTTGGCTTTATTATGGGGGGATGTTTCTTGAAGTTGCTCTTGTTTTTATTGCCAGTGGAGCAGCTCGTAAAAATACTCCAATGGCTCTACCTATTTTCTTGGGCTATTCTGCTTTAAATGGTTTTACCATGAGCTTTATGCTATTAGCCTACGCTCAAGCAACAGTTTTTCAAGCTCTATTATCATCAGCTCTTGTTTTCATGGTGATGGCCGTTCTTGGTCGTACCATTAAAAAAGACTTGTCTGGCATGAGAAAGGCGATAATGGCAGCTTTAATTGGTATTATGATTGCTAGCTTGGTGAATATTTTCTTTGCTAGCAGTTTGATGTCTTACGTGGTGAGTATTATCTCTGTCTTTGTTTTTTCTGGCTTGATTGCTTATGACAATCAATTGATTAAACGTGTTTACCTTCAACAACAAGGACAAGTAACAGATGGTTGGGCGATTTCGATGGCTCTAAGCCTTTATTTAGACTTTATCAACCTGTTTCTCAGCCTGTTGCGTATTATGGGTAGAAATGATTGATGTTTAATAAACAATAGTCGCTGGAAGATGCTTCCAGTGATTTTGTTTGGAGATAAATTTTGTTATTTTACTGAATTTTTGATATAATGGGTTGGTAAAAAAATTAGGAGAGAAAAGATGTCAACATTTCTTTGGATTGTAATTGTAATCATTGCTTTTTTTGGAGGGCTTGTAGGTGGAACCTTTATCGCTCGTAAGCAAATGGAAAAATATTTGGAAGAAAACCCACCACTTAATGCTGATGTGATTCGTACCATGATGAGCCAAATGGGTCAAAAACCAAGTGAAGCTAAGGTGCAACAAGTTGTCCGTCAAATGAACAAGCAACAACAAGCTGCTAAAACAAAGGCTAAGAAAAAATAACTGATGGGGAGCAGGGAAGGGATTTTCTGCTCTTTCTTTGTAGTAGCAAGTAAGACATAAAGTGGAGGTCCTATGGATAATCGGCCGATTGGTTTTTTAGATTCTGGTGTGGGTGGTCTAACAGTAGTGAAAGAGTTGATAAGGCAGCTACCTCAAGAAGAGGTTGTCTATATTGGTGACTCGGCTAGGGCACCTTATGGGCCTAGAACTGCTGAACAAATTCGTGACTTTACTTGGGACTTGGTTAGATTTCTTTTAACCAAAGATGTTAAAATGATCGTTATTGCCTGTAATACAGCAACTGCTGTTGTCTGGGAAGACATTAAGGCAAAATTAGAAATACCTGTTATCGGAGTTATTTTACCTGGAGCAAGTGCTGCTATTCAGACCAATCAAGGTGGTAAAATCGGAGTGATTGGCACCCCTATGACCATTCAATCAGATATTTATCGTGAAAAAATCCAATTGCTTTCTCCACAAACAGAGGTGATGAGCTTATCTTGTCCGCGATTTGCTCCCTTGGTTGAGTCTAATGAAATTAGTTCTAACTTAGCCAGACAAGTGGTTTATGAAAGCTTGATTCCGATGATTGATCAAGGAGTGGATACCTTGGTTTTGGGGTGTACACACTATCCCTTGTTAAGACCGCTTATTCAAGAAGCAGTAGGAGATGGGGTAAGTCTAATTGATAGTGGGGCAGAATGTATTCGTGATGTGTCTGTCTTGTTGAATTATTTCCAACTAAATCGCAGTTGGCAAGAGGGAGAACCCAATCACCGTTTTTATACGACGGCTAGTGCTAAAATTTTCAAAGAAATTGCTGAAAATTGGTTAAAAATCGAGATAAATGTGGAGCATGTTGACCTATGAGTGAAAAATTATATGAGTATAAGACAGAAGAAGACTGGTTTGTTGCCAAATGGGGTGTTGCAAGTTCCTCAATTCATTCTTTTGTTGATTATCCAAAAACGACGTATGCTAACTTAAACCATATCTTATTGGGAGAAGAGTCTTCTGTTGCTTATGATTTGTTTGTCATCAAACTATCCTCAAACTTGGCTTTAGTTCAGTTTATCTTGGATATGCTCAATCAAGAGCAAGGGCGTCAGTTGACTTTGACTTCTTTTAAGGGGTTAATGGTCATCTCCGAGCAAGATAAGATTTTATGGATTCAGCCGGCTAAGTCAACGATCAAGCTGTCAGAGTTATTGGCTGGTGAGACAAGGGGGTTGGATAGTAATCTCTTAATTGCAACTCGTAATGAGGGCAAAACCAAGGAATTCCGTGACTTGTTTGCTCCTTTAGGCATATCTGTACAGAATCTCAATGATTATCCTGATCTACTTGAGGTGGCAGAAACTGGGATGACCTTTGAAGAAAATGCTCGTTTGAAAGCCGAAACCATTGCCAACTTGACTGGTCAAATGGTCTTGGCTGATGATTCCGGCTTAAAGGTTGATCTGCTAGGTGGTTTACCTGGGGTCTGGTCGGCTAGATTTGCTGGTCAAGATGCTGATGATCAGGCTAATAATGCCAAACTTTTACATGAACTAGCTGTGATTACAGACTTGAAGCGACGTTCAGCTCAATTTCATACCACCTTGGTTGTTGCAGTGCCAGAGCGTGACAGTTTAGTTGTGTCAGCCGAGTGGGAGGGCTATATTGCCTTTGCACCAAAGGGGGAGAATGGTTTTGGCTATGATCCAATCTTTTTGGTAGGAGAAACAGGGCAAACAGCGGCTCAATTATCAGCTACAGAAAAAAATCAGCAATCCCATCGTGGGCAGGCTGTGAAAAAACTAATGGAGGTCTTTCCAAAATGGCAACTTACACTCTAATTGTGATGAGTGATTCTCATGGCAATAAAGCCGTTGTGCAAAGTATCAAAGACTATTATCAAGGTAAGGTGGACGCTATTTTTCACAATGGGGAC
This sequence comes from Streptococcus sp. sy010, assembly GCF_007859175.1. NCBI lineage: Bacteria > Bacillati > Bacillota > Bacilli > Lactobacillales > Streptococcaceae > Streptococcus > Streptococcus sp. sy010. The sequence goes on from NZ_VOHO01000002.1 coordinate 81,461, forward strand.
TCGGAACTACCTAGCAACTTGCCCTTATGGGAAGGGATTCAAGTCGTTGGTGGAAACTGTGATGGCGGAGATTATCCAGAACGTTTGGTGACGGATTTTGAAGGGTTAAGGGTAGCTCAAACTCATGGCCATCATCATTTGATTAACTTATTTTGGGATCGTTTGAATCTATGGGCTCAAGAAGAAAGAGCGGACATTTGTCTTTATGGTCATCTGCATCAGGCGAGTGCTTGGCAGGAAGGGCAGATTGTTTTTGTCAATCCTGGCAGTGTTGAGCAACCTCGTGGAGAGGTTAGGGAAAAGCTTTATGCTAAGATTGAGGTGACAGGAGATAAGATTAAGGTGGATTTTTTTGATCTGAATCACCAGCTTTATCCATCTTTATCAAAGGAATTTCAACGATGATTGCAAAAGAATTTGAAGAATTTTTATTGGCTCACATGGAAACCTATCTGACGCCAGAAGAAGAATTAGCTCTTTTTATCGATACGCATAATGTGGGGCATGTCTTGCTCTTGTTGAGCAATAACGGTTTTTCACGCGTACCAGTCATGACTAAGGATAAAATCTATGTTGGTACCATCAGCATGTCAGACATTATCCACTATCAAAAAGAACATGAGCTGTCTGAGATAGAAATGGCTGATTTGAATATTGGCTTGATGGTTAATAAGGAACTACCGACAGTGGCTTTGAACGCTAATCTGACAGAGGTCATGCACAAATTGGTAGATGCGTCCTTTCTGCCCGTTTTACAAGACCATACCCTTGTTGGTATCATTACGCGTAAGTCAATTCTCAAGGCTCTAAATAGCCTGCTTCATGATTTCAAACATTATTATGACATTAGCCCAAAATCACCTCAAGAATGAGATTGCCCAGTTTTTGAAGCAACGACAACTGGCTAAAAATTCCTATCAGGCCTATGCTTATGATTTAGACCAGTTTTGCCAAGTGGTTGCTGAACAGATTGATAGAAGTAGCTTATCTCGTTATGAGCAGTTTTTATTACCACTTAAGGCTTCAGCTAAAAATCGTAAGTTGTCTGTTGTCAATCAGTTTTTATATTACCTTTATCAATCAGATCAACTCCAAACGTTTTATCGCTTGACCAGTCAAGAAAAATTACCAAAACCAAGTAAAGAGACAAAACAAGTGGACTTGTCTGGTCTTTATCAGGAAAAAGAGAAAGACATTGGTCAACTGTTAGCCTTGTTTATTGTAGAGCTTGGTTTGACGCCAAGTCAGATTTTGTCCTTGGAAGTAGGATGGTTTGAGCTTGAGTTGAGAATTTTACGCTTGGTCAATAAACAACAGGTGAGGATTTTACCCTTGTCTGAACAATTTTTGACTTATTTTTCCCTACCGCAAAATCAAACCTATGTTTTTGAACATGGAGGAAAGCCTTATTCACGACAATGGTTTCATCGTGTGTTGACGACATATCTTAAAAACAAGGGTTTAACAAGCCTGACGGCTCATTCTTTGCGTGAAGAATACATCAAACGGCAACTGGCAGCAGGACTTGATTTGTCAACCCTGGCCAAGCGTCTAGGACTAAAATCCCCCATCACTCTGGAGAAGTATTATCACTAATGGACATAAAACTAAAAGATTTTGAAGGCCCCTTAGATTTGCTTTTGCACTTGGTTTCCAAGTATGAGGTGGATATTTATGATGTGCCTATCGTTGAAGTGATTGAGCAATATCTGACCTATTTAGCCACGTTGAAAACGCTGAAATTAGAAATTGCGGGTGACTATATGGTGATGGCCAGTCAGCTCATGTTAATCAAGAGTCGTAAGTTGCTACCTAAGGTGGTAGAAAGTCAGCCAGTTGAAGAAACGCCTGAGTATGAACTTTTGAGTCAGATTGAAGAATATGCTCGTTTTAAGGAGCTAAGTCAAGAGTTGGCTGCCCAGCATGAGCAGCGAGCCCGTCATTTTTCAAAAGCTAAGCAGGAACTGATTCATGAGGATATCAGTTTGAAACAAGATAAGACACCGCTAGATTTGTATCTTGCTTTTGCCAAGATTATGGCTAAAAAACAGGAAGAATTTAAAACTAGTCATACTTTGATTGAAGCTGAGGATTATCGGATCGAAGACATGATGGTTTGGTTGGAAGAAAGATTTGCGCAAGCCAGAAAACTGAGTCTGTCACAATTGTTTTCGCAAACAACAGCTGTCAATGAGTTGATTACCTTATTTTTAGCCTGTTTGGAATTGATAAAAATTGGTCAGCTATCCTTTAGCCAAGCGGTCAATTTTGGTGAGATTTATTTGGAGAAGGAGTGAACATGGCAAATGATTTAGCAGCTTTAGAAGCACTCTTGTTTGTGGCTGGAGAAGATGGTCTTAGTTTAAGACAGTTGACAGAATTATTAGATGTGCTTCCCTCAGCTCTTTTGCAACAACTAGATCAACTAAGTGACAAATATCAAAATGACGAAACATCAAGTTTGTCTTTGTTACTCTCAGCCAATCGTTATAAGTTGGTCACAAAAGACGTGCATGCGGACTTACTTGGTCGTTATGCCCAAACACCAATCAATCAAAGCCTATCACGAGCTAGTCTAGAAGTTTTATCAATCATTGCTTATAAACAACCGATTACTCGGGTGGAAGTAGATGCGATTAGAGGGGTCAATTCGAGTGGGGCAATCAGCAAGTTACAGGCTTTTAACTTGATTGAAGAAGCTGGAAAAAAAGATGTCTTGGGTCGTCCCAATCTCTATCGCACAACAGATTATTTCCTAGATTACTTGGGAATCAATGAGTTATCGGAATTGATAGATGTGTCAGATTTAGCCGTGACGGAAGAGCCAATTTCGCTTTTTAATACAGAAGATTTAGCAGAAGAATAAGGAAAAGAAGATGAGAATTAACAAATATATGGCCCATGCCGGAGTGAGCAGTCGCCGTAAGGCAGAAGAATTGATTAAAAAGGGGTTGGTAACGCTCAATGGTCAAGTGATTACTGACTTAGCTACTCAAGTCAAATCTGGAGATGTCGTAGAAGTGAGTGGTAGCCCCATTTATAACGAAGAAAAGGTGTACTACCTGCTCAATAAACCTCGTGGGGTCATTTCCAGTGTGTCAGATGACAAGGGCAGACAGACCGTGATTGATTTACTCCCTCAAGTCAAGGAGCGTATCTACCCTGTTGGTCGTTTGGATTGGGATACGACAGGTCTTTTGATTTTGACCAATGACGGTGATTTTACCGATAAGATGATTCATCCTCGCAATGAGATTGATAAGGTCTATGTGGCTCGTCTAAAGGGGATTGCAACCAAGGACAATTTACGTCCCCTAACTCGTGGTGTGGTGATTGACGGTAAAAAAACCAAGCCAGCTCGTTATTCAATCATTAAGGTTGATCCTGAAAAAAATCGTTCCGTTGTTGAATTGATTATCCATGAAGGGCGTCATCATCAAGTTAAAAAGATGTTTGAAAGTGTAGGGCTTTTGGTTGATAAATTGTCACGAACACGCTTTGGAACGCTTGATTTGACTGGCTTACGCCCAGGTCAATCTCGCCGTTTGAACAAAAAAGAAATCAGCCAGCTACATAATGCAGCCATCAATAAGGTCAAATGAAGCAGCTAATCATTTATATGGTTAGGGCGTATCAGCGTTTGATTTCGCCCTTGTTTCCACCATCATGTGTCTATCGTCCAACGTGTTCTGCCTATATGATTGAAGCAGTCGAGCGTCATGGTATCAAGGGTCTTGTCATGGGCTTGGCAAGGATTTGCCGCTGCCATCCCTTTGTCAAAGGTGGCTGGGATCCTGTGCCAGATAAGTTTTCACTGAGAGCCAATCAAACAGAATCAGAGGGTGAGTTGTAGAAGTTTTTCTGATGAAAGGAGTAAGCATGTTTATCAAAGCTGATGGGTTTATTTACCCTTATGAAGAAAAAGTCGGTGGTTTTTTAGCGATTGAAAATGGTCGATTTGGTCAGTGGCAAGAGCAGGTGCCAGAAGGGGCTGAGATTTTAGATTATAGTGGCTATGTGGTTGCTCCTGGTTTGTTTGATACCCATATTCATGGGTATGCAGGATCCGATGTCATGGATTGTCAACTAGAGAGTTTAGAACGTATGAGTCAGTCCTTGTTAGAAACAGGGGTGACCAGCTTTTTACCAACTGCTCTAACGGCTGATTTCGACACCTTGAACAAGGTTTGTCAGTTGGTGGCGACAGCCAAAGATACAGTTCAAGGCAGTAAAATTCAAGGGTTGTATTTTGAAGGGCCTTATTTTACCGAAACTTATAAGGGAGCACAAAATCCTAGTTACATGCGAAATCCAAGTATTGCTGAATTGGATCAGTGGTTGGCGAGTTCACAAGGGCTTTTGTCCAAAATAGCCCTAGCTCCTGAACGTGAAGGAACAGTTGAATTTGTCAAATATGCGACAGAACAAGGTGTGACAGTAGCCTTGGGGCATTCTGACGCTACCTATGACGAGGCAGAAAAAGCTGTAGCAGCAGGAGCTTCTATCTGGGTTCATGCCTATAATGGCATGAGAGGACTCAACCATCGTGAACTGGGCATGTTAGGAGCTGTTTATCATCTGCCAAATACTTATGCCGAGTTAATCTGTGATGGGCACCATGTTCATCCTAAGGCCTGTGATTTGTTGATGCAACAAAAGGGTCATGACGGTGTGGCTTTGATTACGGACTGTATGAGTGCAGGTGGTATGACAGACGGTGACTACATGCTAGGCGAGTTCCCTGTTCGTGTTGAAGCTGGGACGGCTAGATTAAAGGATGGTGGTAATTTGGCTGGCTCTATCTTGCAACTCAAAGATGCTGTCAAACATGTGGTTGAGTGGGGTTTGGCAGACGTGGTGACAGCTATTCGCATGGCTAGCTACGTTCCAGCTAAATCCTTGAACTTGCTAGATGAGTGTGGTCAAATCAAAGCCGGTTTGCCTGCTGATTTTATCGTCTTAAACAAGGAAATGACCTTGCAAGCAACTTATCTCAATGGTCAAAAAGTTTGGTCACAAGATAAGTAAGATTAGACAGGCCAATCAATTTATGATAAGATAAAAGGTGTTGAAAAAGATTTTATTGAACCCTCAAAGCGAGTCTAGGTTGGTGGAAGCTAGACAGGAGACCAATAAATGGTGGCGATTCAATGCTTTAATCAATACAAATGAAGTCATAAAATAGGGTGGAACCGCGTTGCTACGCCCCTGTTATCAACAGGGGCTAGTGCGTGGTTTTTCTTGTCTAATAACGGTCTTTGTTTACTAAGTTGATGTCAATGAGCTATCGCCACCACATTAAAGCAATAGAAAGAGGAAACTATGTCTAAAAAATTAACCTTTCAAGAGATTATCTTGACCTTGCAACAATTTTGGAATGATCAAGGCTGCCTGCTCATGCAAGCCTATGATAATGAAAAAGGAGCTGGAACCATGAGTCCATACACCTTTTTGCGTGCGATTGGACCTGAGCCTTGGAATGCAGCTTACGTAGAGCCAAGTCGTCGCCCAGCCGATGGTCGCTATGGTGAAAACCCAAACCGTTTGTATCAACACCATCAATTCCAAGTGGTTATGAAACCAAGTCCAAGCAATATCCAAGAGCTTTACTTGGAAAGTTTGGAGTTGTTGGGAATCAATCCTTTAGAACACGATATTCGTTTTGTTGAGGACAACTGGGAAAATCCATCAACAGGTTCTGCTGGTCTAGGTTGGGAAGTTTGGCTTGATGGTATGGAAATTACTCAATTTACTTACTTCCAACAGGTTGGTGGTTTGGAAACAGGGCCAGTCACTGCTGAGGTGACCTATGGCTTGGAGCGTCTAGCGTCTTACATTCAAGAAGTGGAGTCTGTCTATGACATTGAGTGGGCAGATGGCGTGAAATATGGTGAAATCTTCATTCAACCAGAGTATGAGCATTCAAAATATAGCTTTGAATTGAGCGACCAAGATATGCTTCTATCTAATTTTGAAAAATTTGAGCAAGAAGCCAAGAACTGTCTGGCTGAAAACTTGGTGCATCCTGCCTATGATTATGTCTTGAAATGTTCGCACACCTTCAACCTTTTAGATGCCAGAGGAGCCGTATCAGTAACAGAACGTGCTGGCTATATCGCCCGCATTCGTAACCTAGCCCGCAACGTAGCCAAAACTTTTGTTGCAGAACGCAAACGCTTAGGCTATCCTTTACTAGATGACGAAACACGTCAAGCACTGTTAGCAGAGGAGGAATAACATGGTAAAAAATTTATTAGTAGAAATTGGCTTGGAAGAGTTGCCGGCTTATGTGGTGACGCCAAGTATGGAACAACTTGAAAATCGCATGGCGACTTTTTTAACAGATAATCGTTTGACATTTGATAAGATTGTACCTTTTTCAACGCCTCGTCGCTTAGCAGTTCGTGTTGTCGGTTTGGCAGATGAACAAAGTGATTTGACAGAAGATTTTAAGGGACCTGCTAAAAAGATTGCCCTTGATGCGTCTGGTCATTTTACCAAGGCAGCAGAAGGCTTTGTGCGTGGTAAGGGCTTGACCACAGACGATATTCGCTTTGAAACCATCAAGGGAGAAGACTACGTCTATGTGACCAAGACCGAAAAAGGTCAGCCTGTTGAGCAAGTGTTGGCAGAACTTCCTAAGGTGTTGGAGAACTTGAGTTTTCCTGTCAGCATGGCTTGGGCATCTAATTCTTTCAAGTACATTCGTCCAGTTCACACCTTGACGGTGCTTTTGGACGACAAAGCCTTGGATTTAGATTTCTTTGACATCAAGAGTGGTCGCGTGAGTCGTGGTCATCGCTTCCTTGGCCATGACGTAGAAATTCCAACTAGTGATCGTTATGAAGACACTTTGCGTTCGGTTTTTGTTATTGCAAGTCCACTTGAGCGTCAGCAAATGATCCTTGATCAAATCAAGGTCTTAGAAGAAAAGCATGACATTCAAGTTGACATTGATGAAGACCTTCTAAACGAAGTGCTAAACTTGGTTGAATACCCAACAGCCTTCATGGGACAATTTGATGAAAAATATCTAGACGTTCCAGAAGAAGTTCTAGTGACGTCAATGAAAAACCACCAACGTTACTTTGTCGTGCGTGATAAAAAAGGCCAACTCTTGCCAGCCTTTATCTCAGTTCGTAATGGTAATGGCGAGCATCTTGAAAATGTCATCAAGGGTAACCAAAAAGTGCTTCTAGCTCGCTTGGAAGATGCCGAGTTTTTCTGGCGTGAAGATCAAAAACTTTCGATTACCGATTTAGTGGAAAAACTAGATAAGGTAACCTTCCATGAAAAGATTGGTTCTCTGGCAGAGCACATGAAACGCACAGGCTTGATTGCGGATAAGTTGGCTATTGAATTGGGCTTATCTGAAACAGATAAAAGCAAGTTAGAGCGAGCAGCAGCCATTTATAAATTTGACTTGATGACTGGCATGGTGGGTGAATTTGACGAACTTCAGGGCTTAATGGGGGAAAAATATGCCCTACTTGCAGGTGAAGATAAGGCTGTTGCCCAAGCCATTCGTGAGCATTATTTGCCAACAAGTAGTGATGGCGAATTACCAGCTAGTCAGCTTGGAGCGATTCTAGCCGTAGCTGATAAATTGGATACCCTGTTGTCATTCTTTAGTGTGGGCTTGATTCCAAGTGGGTCAAATGATCCCTACGCCCTTCGCCGTGCGACGCAAGGTTTGGTTAAGATTCTCGATCAAGGACAGTGGAAACTTGATTTGGCAGAGTTTGTCAATAACCTGTATCAAAACACGTTCTCATCCCAGACTTATGCGAATAAAGACGACGTTATGAGCTTTATCAAAGCCCGTTTGGATAGGTTGATGGCAGATGAGGGTATTACAAAAGATATTCGTGAAGCTGTTCTTGCTAGTTCAAGTCTGATTGTGAGCAATCTTTTTGCAACCGCTAAAGCCTTGCTTGCAAAATCAGAACAAACTGACTACAAGGCAGCCGTAGAAAGTTTAGCTCGTGTCTTTAATTTGGCAGAAAAAGCAGAAGGTCAAACGGTTGAGCCAGCATTATTTGAAAATGAGGCAGAAAAAGCACTTTATCAAGCGATTCAAGACCTACAATTAACTGACGATGTCGCAGCTAATCTAGACCAGTTATTTGGCCTGAGTCCTGTCATTACTAAGTTCTTCGATCAAACCATGGTTATGGTTGATGATGAAGCTATCAAAAACAATCGTTTGAACTTATTGGCTAGTCTAGCCAGTTACGCTTGCCAAATGGCAGCCTTTAACCAACTAAATACAAAGTAGGAGAAAAGATGGAACAAGCAAAAATTGATCGCATCAATGAACTAGCCCGTAAGAAGAAAGCAGAAGGTTTGACTGAGGCAGAATTGGCTGAACAAAAAGTCTTGCGTGAGGAGTATATCGAGGGCTATCGTCGAGCCGTCCGTCATCATATCGAAGGGATTAAGATTGTTGATGAAGAAGGCAATGACTTGACCCCAGAAAAATTAAAACAAATTCAACGTGAAAAAGGCCTACATGGTCGTTCGCTTGATGATAAAGACTAAGACTTATCATAAAACTAGGTTGGGGAATCAATCTAGTTTTATTGTGGTCAAATTTCTTGACAGGTTTTTGAAGATAGCATAGAATAATTAAGTAATAAAAAAGGAGATAAAGTTATTATGAAAAAACTTTTAGTCGCGGCAGTGGTCGCTATCTTGGCTCTACTAGGCCTTTCTACTTGTGCAGGTTCATTTTTGAACGGTAGCAATAACAACACGGCAACTACTTCTTCAAGTAGTTCAGCAAGTTCATCAGAAGCATCAACTTCATCAGACAAGTCTGCTTCATCAACAACGTCATCATCTTCGTCTGATAAGACAGCCTCATCATCAACTGATGCGTCAGCAAGCACGGCAACAGAAACTTTGACTAAAGACACAGCTTTTGCAGCAGCCTTAGCAGCAGCCGGCATTTCTGAAGCAGATGCAGTTTTGACTTCAGTTGAAAAAGAAGTTGAAAACGGTGTGAATGTCTTTAAAGTGGATTTCACAAGTGCTGGTCAAGAGTATGAGTACACGTTGAATGCTGAAACAGGAGAAGTGATTGAAAATGCTTCTGAGATGGTTGATTCAGAAGACGCATCAACATCTACAGCGACAGTATCTTCAGCAGATCAAGATAAACTTGTAGCAGCAGCTTTGGCTGACGCAGGTATTACTGAAGCAGATGCAGAAGTTGTTGGTAGCGAGTTAGAAACTGAAGATGGTGTTCAACAATTTGACGTTGACTTTGTTAGCAATGGCACACGTTACCACTATATTCTAAATGCAGAAACAAAAGAAGTTATTGAAACTGAAGCTAGCCCAGCTGAATAAGTCACTAACTTTTCAATACCAGTTCGCTAAAGGCGACTGGTATTTTTCTTTTGATTTATTAAATAACTAAAATATGATAAAATAGAATTATGATAAAAGATTTTCATCATGTAACCGTATTACTACATGAAACGGTTGATCAGTTAGAGATTAAACCAAATGGGATTTATGTTGACGCGACCTTAGGGGGAGCAGGACATAGTGAGTATTTACTGTCACAATTGGGCGATCAAGGTCACCTTTATTGTTTTGATCAGGATCAAACAGCTATTGATCATGCTCAGGTGAGATTAAAAAAATTTGTTGAGCGTGGTCAGGTGACTTTTATTAAGGACAATTTTAGGCATTTGTCAAGTCGTCTTGCCCAACATGGTATCAATGAAATTGATGGAATCATCTATGATTTAGGTGTTTCCAGTCCTCAGCTTGACCAAGGTGAGCGTGGTTTTTCTTATAAACAGGAAGCTCCTTTGGATATGCGGATGAATCAAGATGCAACCTTAACAGCCTATGAGGTAGTCAATGCTTATGACTACCATGATTTAGTGCGGATTTTTTTCCGTTATGGTGAAGATAAATTTTCTAAACAGGTAGCTAGAAAAATAGAACAGGCTCGTCAAGAAGCACCGATTGAAACAACGACTCAGCTTGTTGAATTGATTAAGGCGGCGAAACCTGCTAAAGAGCTTAAGAAAAAGGGACATCCAGCTAAACAAATTTTTCAGGCTATTCGTATTGAGGTAAATGATGAATTGGGAGCTGCAGAAGATTCCTTGCAGCAGGCCTTGGACTTGCTAGCAGTCGGTGGACGTATTTCAGTGATCACCTTTCATTCCTTGGAAGATCGCTTGACTAAGCAACTGTTTAAAGAAGTTAGTCGTCTTGATATTCCAAAAGGGTTACCTTTTATCCCTGATGAATTACAGGCTCAGTATCAACTGATTACAAGAAAACCGATTTTGCCAAGTCAAACCGAGTTGACAGATAATAATCGTGCTCATTCGGCAAAATTACGTGTGATTGAGAGAATTAGGAAAGACATATGACCAGAGAGAAACGGCAGGAAGCCTTGTCACAAGCAGTACAGGCTCATATCCGTACCCTATCAAGAATAGAAAAGGCTTTTTATGCATCGATTGTATTGACAGCAGTGATGATGGCAATTAGTATTGTCTATCTTCAAAGTCGGATGCTACAATTGCAGCAGGAAGTAACAATTTTGAATAATCAAATTAGCGAAAAAGAAACTGAGCTGAATGACGCTAAACAAGAAGTTAATGAGCTTAATCGTTTTGATCGCATTTCAAAGATTGCGACAGAGGCTGGTTTGAGTATCCAGCATGATAATATTGGTAAGGTGGAGTAGGCATGAAAGAGTTACGAAATCTTTTTTTGCGTTATGTCGTAACAGATAGAAAAACGCCAGAAGAAAACCGCAAGCATGTTGGGCAAAACCTGATGTTGTTAGCCATTTTCATGTTTTTTATCTTCATTATCAATTTTGTCGTAATTATTGGAACCGATAAAAAATTTGGAGTAGATTTATCGGAAGGGGCGAAGCAGGTTTATCAGCGAACCCAAACAGTTGCTGCTAAGCGTGGGACTATTTATGACCGTAATGGTAATGTGATTGCAGAAGATTCGACCACTTATACGGTGTATGCCATTCTTGATCAAAACTATGTAACAGCTAGTGGCGAAGAATTATTTATTAAATCTAGTCAGTATGACAAAGTGGCTGAGATTTTCAAAAAGCATTTGAAATTGGAAAAGGATTATGTCCTTAAACAACTCAATCAAGAAGGTCTGGTTCAAGTTTATTTTGGTATTAAGGGGTCTAATCTAACTTATAGCACCATGAGTAGTATCAAAAAAGCTGCAGAAGCCGCTGATATTAAGGGGCTTTCTTTTGAAACTAGTACCAGTCGAATGTATCCTAATGGAACCTTTGCCTCTCAGTTTATCGGTTTGGCTCAAACTCAAGAAGATGATAATGGTAATAAAAAATTAGTCGGAACAACTGGTCTTGAAGCTGCTTTCAATGATATTTTGTCAGGTACAGACGGTCAAATTACTTATCAAAAAGATAAGAATGGCAATACCTTACTAGGAACAGGTGTTCAAGTGAGTAAGGCCATAGACGGTCGAGATGTTTACACGACAATTTCAGAGCCAATTCAACGCTATCTAGAAACACAGATGGATGTTTTTCAATCCAAGGCACAAGGGGTGGAAGCCAGTGCGACATTGGTTCATGCTAAGACAGGTGAGATTTTAGCAACGACCCAGCGACCAACCTTTAATGCGGATACTAAAGAGGGTTTAACTGAGGACTTTACTTGGCGTAGTTCCCTTTATCAAACCAACTATGAGCCGGGTTCGACCATGAAAGTCATGACCCTAGCTTCAGCTATTGATGCCGGTGTCTTTAATCCAAATGAAATTTATGACAATACCAAATTGACCATTATTGATGCAACTATTCAAGATTGGTCAATCAATGACGGAACATCAACAGGGGGCTACATGTCCTTTGCTCAAGGATTTGCTTACTCTAGTAACGTCGGTATGGCTCTTCTTGAGCAAAAAATGGGTGACGATCAGTGGCTTAATTACTTAGCTAAATTCCGCTTTGGTTTCCCAACACGTTTTGGAATGGGGAGCGAGGCAACAGGTCTTTTGCCATCAGATAACATTGTTAGTATTGCCATGAGTTCTTTTGGTCAAGGGATTGCCGTTACCCAAACTCAGATGTTAAGAGCTTTTACGGCAATTTCTAACGATGGAATCATGCTAGAGCCACAGTTTATTAGCAAAATCTATGATCCAAACACGAAAACCACACGAACAGCACAAAAAGAAGTTGTGGGTAATCCAGTTTCTGAAACAGCAGCCAAGCAAACTCGTGATTACATGGTAACGGTTGGTACTGATCCAGATTTTGGTACGCTTTATTCAAAATCAGAAGGTCCGATTATCCAAGTTGGCAATCAATCCGTTGCCGTTAAGTCTGGGACGGCTGAGATTGCAGCAGAAGATGGTTCGGGTTACTTGACTGGAGCCACAGATTATATTTATTCGGTGGTGGCCATGGTTCCGTCTGATAATCCAGATTTTGTCATGTATGTGACCCTTCAACAACCAAAAGAATGGTCAGGTCTTTTCTGGCGTGATGTGATCAATCCAGTCTTAGAAGAAGCAGTGTTGATGAAAGATACCATTTTGGAGGCTGTGCCAAACGGTAAGAAAAATCAAACACCTTATAAACTAGGTGAAATTATCGGTAAAAATCCCGGTGATACAGCGGATGAACTACGTCGTAATTTAGTTCAACCAATCGTCTTAGGGACAGGTAGTAAAATTAACAAGGTATCTACCAAAATTGGTAATAATCTTAATGAAAATCAACAAATTTTACTGTTGACGAGTAATTTAGAAAATCTCCCAGACATGTATGGTTGGACGCGACAAAACGTGGAAGTCTTTGCCAAATGGTTGAATCTTGAAATCACTTATAAAGGTAGTCAATCTGCCTCAGCTCGAGTGACCAAGCAAAGTGTCAATCCAGGTGAGTTGATAAGTAAGGTTAAAAAAATAACAATAAGGTTAGGAGAATAACATGTTAGTAAGCCTAATGGCAGGAGGATTAACCTTCGTTTTGACAGTGGTAGCCATGCCACATTTTATGGCTTTTTTCCAAAAGAAAAAAATTGCAGGCCAACAGATGCATGAGGATGTCAAACAACATATAGCTAAGGCGGGTACTCCAACAATGGGAGGCTTAGTATTTTTAACAGCAACGGTTCTAGTTAGTTTGTTCTTTACACTTTTTTTCAATCAAGGGACAAATTTAGCTAAGCCTTTAGCCATTTTACTGGTCGTTGTTATTTATGGCATTGTTGGTTTTTTGGATGATTTCCTAAAAATCTTCAAGAAAATCAATGAGGGTCTGACTCCTAGACAAAAGATGCTGGCTCAGATTTTAGCTGGTTTACTATTTTATATTGTTTATGTTCGTCCAAGTGGTGCTGATTCGCTCAATTTCTTCGGTTGGGAACTAGATTTGGGTATTCTTTATCTAGCCTTTGTCCTTTTTTGGATTGTCGGATTTTCTAATGCTGTCAATTTGACAGATGGTTTGGATGGTCTAGCTTCTATTTCAGTTGTCATTAGTTTAGCTGCCTATGGTATCATTGCTATGATACAAAAACAATATGATGTTTTACTGTTGATTCTTAGTACCATTGGTGGCCTACTTGGTTTCTTCCTTTACAATAAAAAACCCGCCAAAATTTTTATGGGAGATGTTGGTAGTTTAGCCCTAGGTGCTCTGTTGGCGACTATTTCTATTGCTCTTGATCAAGAATGGACGTTGCTTTTGATTGGCTTCGTTTACGTTTGTGAAACAAGTTCAGTGATGTTACAAGTGGCTTACTTCAAATACACTAAGAAAAAATATGGTCAAGGTCGTCGTATCTTCCGCATGACTCCCCTACATCATCACTTTGAGTTAGGTGGTTTTTCTGGTAAAGGACAACCATGGAGTGAATGGAAAGTAGATGCTTTCTTTTGGTCAGTTGGTTTGTTGATGAGCATGCTAACCCTAATGATTTTATACGGTTTTAACTAAGTCGCATAAAGAAAAAGCTAAGAAAGAGTTCTTAGCTTTTTGTCTGTTAAAAAACGTTTTTAAATAAATTAAAAAGCCCAATGTCATGGGCTTTTTAGTTGGATAAATCTTAATAAAATAGGTGTATAAAGGCGGTAGACGGATTTGAACCGACGATCAAGCTTTTGCAGAGCCGTGCCTTACCACTTGGCTATACCGCCACAACAACTATTATTCTACCGTAAAAATATGATGCTGTCAAGTCACAGAAAAGAATTTTTCAACAAGCTATGAAACCTGTTCTTAAATTGTAAAAATATGAAAATTTTATTATAATATTGAAGTATGACTTATGCTTGCAGGTGAAAGTCCTGCCGAGGTTAGAGAAAGGATAGGGCGAAAGCCATTATGACTTCAGTTGTTGTTGTAGGAACTCAATGGGGAGATGAAGGTAAGGGAAAAATTACCGACTTTTTATCACAAGATGCAGAAGTGATTGCACGCTATCAAGGTGGAGATAATGCTGGTCACACCATTGTTATTGACGGAAAAAAATTCAAGTTACACCTGATTCCATCTGGGATTTTCTTTGCAGACAAGATTTCGATTATTGGAAACGGGATGGTTGTTAATCCCAAGTCCTTGGTGCGAGAATTGAAGTATTTACACAATGAGGGTGTTTCAACGAACAATTTGCGTATCTCTGATCGTGCCCATGTGATTCTACCTTATCATATTAAGTTAGATGAGTTGCAAGAGGCTGCCAAGGGGGCTAATAAGATTGGAACGACCAATAAGGGAATTGGCCCAGCTTATATGGACAAGGCTGCGCGTGTCGGTATTCGAATCGCAGATCTTTTGGATAGGGATATTTTTGCAGAACGATTGAAGATCAATCTAAGTGAAAAAAATCGTCTATTTGAAAAGATGTACGATGACAAAGTCATTGATTTTGAAGAGATTTTTGAAGAATATTATCAGTATGGACAGGAAATCAAACAATATGTAACCGATACCTCTGTTATTTTGAATGATGCTTTGGATCATGGTAAACGAGTGCTCTTTGAGGGCGCACAGGGGGTCATGCTAGACATTGATCAGGGTACCTATCCTTTTGTGACGTCATCTAACCCTGTGGCAGGTGGAGTAACCATTGGATCAGGAGTTGGGCCAAGTAAAATCAATAAAGTAGTCGGTGTTTGTAAAGCCTATACTAGCCGTGTTGGTGATGGTCCTTTCCCAACAGAACTTTTTGATGCGACTGGCGAGCGAATTCGAGAAATTGGCCATGAATATGGCACAACCACAGGTCGTCCACGTCGTGTAGGCTGGTTTGATTCAGTGGTAATGCGTCATAGTCGTCGTGTTTCAGGGATTACTAACCTCTGCTTGAATTCTATTGATGTGCTATCCGGACTTGATACTGTTAAAATTTGTGTAGCCTATGATTTGGATGGCGAACGAATTGATTATTACCCAGCTAGTCTAGAAAAATTAAAACGTTGTCAGCCGATTTATGAAGAATTACCAGGTTGGCAAGAGGATATTACAGGTGTTCGTCGTCTAGAAGATTTACCAGAAAATGCTCGTAATTATGTTCGTCGTATTGGTGAATTAGTAGGCGTTCGTATTTCTACCTTCTCCGTTGGTCCAGATCGAGATCAGACCAATATCTTAGAGAGTGTTTGGAGTGTCTAACAAAAAATCAAATTGGAAAGTTCCAATTTGATTTTTTAAGTTCTATGGAAATTGTGAATAATTTGAACCAAAATATAATAAATTTCAGGAAAGGATAAATTAAAAATTAGATTTTATCTGTTTTTGATGGCTCTATTATTTTAAAACAATACTTATTTTTCTAATTCTGAAATAAATGCTCCAATTTGTCTAACAATCTCCGTTACAAGAGCATTCCCCATGAAGAACATGCGCATTTTATCTGAGACTTCAACAATGCTACCATCAGAGAGTTTTTTCTTAGCTGTCCAATTATCTGGGAAATCTTGTAATCGTTCTGCTTCAACAGGTGTTATTAATCGATATTTTCCTTTCACATTTAAAAAGTGTGTAGAGCGGTTCACGGTTCCCTCAGATGTTAGCATAGTGCGTCCTGGGAGATTCAAGTCATCTACTGGGGACATACCGCCTTCTGAGTAAATGTAAGTATGGCCATCAGCAGAAGTTCTTTCAATACGTTTTGAACTACGCAGATACTGAAATTTTTCAAGTTTAGCTTGGTCAGTTACATAGTATTTTTTTGGAATATCCATTTCATCTTGTAAAATTTGACCTAGTGTGATCGGCTGTCCAATATAATCTGATTTAGTGTCAATTGAGTAGTATTTTCCGTGTCTCATGACGCCTGTATTCCATACTGTACCTGTAAAATTATCTGAAACTTCTATAATATCATCTGAAAGCTCATAATAGACTTGGCGTTTCTTGACAGGGACTTGTTTGATTGGAAATTGACTTGCAAAAAGTCCTGTTTTAAAGATGTAATCATCATATTTATTTTCTTCAAAAACGGGATTTTGATTTTCAAATTTTGAATCTACTTGTGTAGCAAAATCAGTATCATTATGATAGACGAAAAAGAAAACACGTCTTCTACGTTGACTTCTACCATATTCAGCAGCATTGATAACACGCCATTCAACGGAATACCCTAGTTGGTTGAAAGCTGTTAACATGATAGCAAAATCACGCCCACGTTGTTTTGATGGAGCTTTAAGTAGACGATCGACATTTTCTAAAATCAAATATTTTGGTTTAATGATGCGAGTTGCACGAATAATCTCCCAAAAGAGAACGCCTTTTTTACCTTCAATACCTTGTTCATTTTTTTTAGAACGAGCAACTGAATAATCTTGACATGGAAATCCACCAACAATCATGTCTGCATCCATTGAAGCGAATTTTTCGTCTGTAATGTCTGAAATACTAATATTGATATTATCACTATCAGGAAAATGATAATTATAAACTTCAAAGGCATCTTGAGATTTTCTAGAGGGCTCCCATTGATTAGCCCATTTTGTTTGAAATAATTCTTTATCTGAGTTTTCGAGTCCTATACGGAACCCTCCAACGCCTGCAAATAATTCTAAGATTTTCATATATTCCTCTATCTTTTTATGTACTTCTTACTATTATACCTAAAATTTTCTTATTGATCAAGATTTGAATTTGATATAATAAATAGAAAATGTTTAGAAAAGAGATTACAATGGAAAAACAATTATATGATTATGATGATAATAATATTGATAGTGTTATAAACTATTCTAAAGTTCTTTTGGGGAAGAAATTTGAACAGATTATTGAAGAATATCAGAAAACTCCATATAAAACTTATGGGGATTATCAAAATAAGACAGTTTCAAATATTCCTGATAAGAAGATTAGTATGAAATCTAAAGGGCAATATGGAAATTATATTGAAAAATATTTTTACGGCTATCTTCCAAACAATGATTCAGAGGCTGATTTTCAAAAAATTGGTGTAGAATTAAAAGTAACTCCTTTTAAGGTTAATAAAAATGGTTCTATTAGTGCTAAGGAAAGATTAGTTTTAACCATTTTAAATTATATGGATGAAAATCTTGACAATTTTTATAACACTCATTTATGGAAAAAATGTTCGAAAATTTTATTACTTTTTTATAACGGTTTAATTCCTAATTCGACTATGGCTGATTATATGATTGAAAAAGTTTTTCTGTTTGAATGGTTTGCCGAAGATATGCAAGTGATTTTAGAGGATTATGAACGTATTACCGCTAAAATAAAGCAAGGAAAAGCTCATGAATTATCTGAATCTGATGGAAATTATCTTTCAACGTGTACAAAAGGAGCAGGTAAAGGAAGAGATTTTCGTGAGCAACCATTTAGTAACGAACTAGCTAAACAACGAGCATGGGAATTGAAATCTAGCTACATGACTTATTTGATTAATAATAGAATTTTTAATCAAAAAGAACAAGAAAGTGTTGTAGCTACTGTTAAGAATAATAAACAAAGTTTTACTGAAATTATCACCCAAAAGATTTTACAATATCAAGGAATGACGGAAAAAGAGCTTTATGAAAAATTTGATGTTAATCCAAAAGCAAAAGGAAAAAATAATATCCTAATTCGAAAAATGATTGGATTAACAGGTGATGTTGATAAAACTCAAGAATTTCAAAAAGCTAATATGAATATGCGTGTGATTCGTGTGAATAAAGAAGGTTTGCCAAAAGAGGACTCTCCATTTAAGACTTATAATTTTAAAGAATTAGTTTCTAATGATATTTGGGAAGAATCACAACCATATTTAGAAATTTGTAATAAACGTTTTCTTTTTGTTGTCTTTAAAGAAATTTCACCCAAGGTGTTTGTCTTAGATCGAATAAAATTTTGGGGTTTTCCTGATAGACAAATAAATGAAGTTAAACGAGTTTGGCAAGAAACACGTCAGATTTTAATAGATGGTGTTCAATTAACTCAAAAAGGAAATAAAGTTTCAACTAACTTTCCCCAAAGTAAAGTAAATAAGGTAGTATTTACTAAAATTCATGCTCAAAATACATTATATGAGTTAGAACAAGGCAAGTTTGTTGGTAAAGGTAAAATTTCAGATACCGATATTTTACCGAACCAAAGACGGATTACCAAACATTCATTTTGGCTACCTAAGAAATTTTTGAAAGAGGTTCTAGATGGCAAGTGGGACTAATTTTATATGTTTATGAATAAAAGAAACTCCTATAAAATATTGATTTCATAGGAGTTTTTTTATTCAATTATTTAACTTCTGTAAAGGTTAGAAATCTTATTTTAGCGTGCTAGAAATGTTGATATATCAGTATTTTTAATTTTTTTACTAAGAAAATGTAGTCAAAAATGTAGTCATAAAATCAACTTGTAAGTCTAGCAATTTCTTGAAGATAAATATCAACTGCTTCAGCCTTCTTTTTAGGAGCTAGTTCAGCATAGGTATCCATTGTAGTTTTGATTGACTTATGTCCCATTCTTGTTTGAAGTTCTTTCCAATTTGCACCAGCATTTAGCATTAAAGAAGCGTGTGTGTGTCGGAAAAGGTGAAAACCATAATTTGGTAACCCTAACTCACTTAAACGCTTTTTCAGAGTTGCTCGTTCATTTCTATCACACATATAGTTACCATAGATAGTTGGAAAAATCAAATCAACACAAGGTAAATTATGTTCTTTGAAGTAATTGCTCATTTCATTGTAAAAAGTTTGTAAATCTATAAGAATTTGTCGAGGAACAGCAACTCGACGATTTCCTGAATCAGTTTTAGCACTATTTTTACAAATCATTTCCCCTTTAATACCGAGTTTTCGATTTCCTGCTCGCCACATGAGAGTTTTATTAACGATAATTTCATTTGTTTCAAAGTCTAAATCGTGAATAGTTAGAGCGAGAAGTTCGTTAATACGTAGTGCTGAAGCTAAGAGTGTATCACAAATAATTCTGAAACGCCTATTAGTTCGCGTGTCTGGTAGATCGTTTAAAAAATTAAGCCATCTTGATAATTCCTGTTCATGTAAGACTCGTACCCGTTCTTTAGATGACTTTGGTTTTGGTGGAATTTTGATTGTTCTTACAGGATTATGAGAAAGTTCAAAGTTGGTTATACCAAAATCAAAAATATCACTCATCTTATGAATAACTGCTCCAAAGTCCTTGGCGTGCCCCTTTTTTGATTTTTTTACTCCAGATTCAACTGATTTTTTTGATTGTTGAGCGAGTTTATTGACCCATAGTTGAATATCAGCAGATTTGATGGCATCAGGTCTGTATTCTCCAAATTTAGGGATGATATAAGTGTCAAGATAGCTTCTAACACGATTGATAGTATTTTGAGAAGAAACCCAAGTGACGAAACTAATAAACCACGCTTCAGCCAGTTCTTCAAAATTATTGATGACTACTGTTTCTTTTAATGTTGACCCTTTTGCTTCAAAATCCAATCTAGCTTGGATAATTTTTCGGTCAAGACTTCTTAAAGTTTTGGCAGTGAGAGATGATGTCACCTTTTTATTTGTTTTCACATCAATTCCTATATAAACGCCTCTTTGAGTGTAGCTTACAGAACCGTTGTTTTTAGTTGTCTTGATAATCTTACGATTGTTATGGATGATAATTTCTTTTTTCACGTTAGCCTTCTTTATCGGATATATAAAAGGCTAAAATAAGACCTTCACATTTCTTTTAATGTGATAGTTTTATTTTAGCATATTTTAGATTAAGGAGTTAAATAATTGATCACATCTTCCATTTTATAATAGACAGTTCGGGTGTTTTCAATGGGAGGTTCTAGTCGTCTAAGACCTGTATTTTCCCATGATTTTAGTGTGTTCGGGGAGATATTGAGAATTTTTAATAATTCCTTTTGAGTAACCAGTCCATTGCTTTTTAATTCTTGTTGTTGAGTTTGTATTAGGGTAATGAGATAATTTAGAAGTTGTTCAATTTGATTTAACTTTATATGTTCGTTAGTTTTTGTCATGTTAGTAATCCTCTTTTCTATTATCATGTCTCCTAGAATCCAAATATCGAGAGAAAAAATAGGTCTTCTCCATTATGAATTCTAAGAGTTTAGCATCTTCACGTCGTGCATAGAGCACCAAATTTTTAAATTCCGTAAAATTATTCTCTTCAATAATATCAATGACTGAGGTAATAAATCCATCAGTATTATTGCTAATTAAAAACTTGTCTAAGTCGAAGCCACAACCGAATTCAATATCGTTAATATCATAAGGTGTCTTATTAGGGTCGTTAGCGTGGATAAAATAGTCATACATCCCTTTTGGGCTCATGACGATTTCGATATGAGCTGGCGTGTTTAATTTCTCAGTTAATAACTCAGATACTTGTGAATAGCTTTTCAGTGAGTCAAAGAATAATGCACCATGCTTATGTGCTTTTTTGAATTCTCCTGTTTGTCGATTGATGTCCTTGTCGTGCCAAGGACTCAGGATAAATGGGATGTGCATATCTTCAAGAATATCAAGGTAGTTTTTAGGGGTACTATCTTGATAAAGTAGAAATGCCCATTTGTTTGAACGTTTTTCTTTTGTCATAGAATATTTGCCTTTCTAGATTGAATTTTGCTGATTGTTGATTATTGATGTTATGGGGGGTCGTAGTAACCCCATAACATCCAGAGTATAGAACGGTGCTGTTTGGCCTTCACTTCGTGAGCCACAGCACCGTTCCTTATAACTATTTTCGTTTAGTACCGATAAAGTACAACCATTTTCCGCTTCGCTCAGGTCGTGAAAAATAATAGTCAGGGTTACGGTTGGCAATTTCTTCACTAATAAGCATTTCCATATCTTTTAGAATTTTTGTTGCCTGTTGAGTTTTAGGAATCCGAATCAATAGTGTAACTCTATTTTTTCGAATATCTACAGTTGCTTTTTGAATCGCTCGGTTAAAGTATTTGTTAATCGGGTTGTAGCGTATTACTCTTGCTTGTTCTATGGTTGTCACGGTTTTAGAGCGTTCGCTTTGCCTTAAAAAAATACGCATAGTAAATGTCTGATGAACAGATTTCCATAGGTTTGTTAGATTGTCTTCTTTCAATCGTAAGAAAAACTCATAATAAACAAGAACTGAAAGAAAAAAGATTGATACAATAGCAATAAACAAGCTAATGGTATAAAGTATACCTACAAACTGATAAATGAAAGACAGATAAACAGTACTTTGTAAGGAAGTCATGCTGATACTGAATAACGTAGAACCAACAGCACAAAGAACTCCTATAATAAAGAACAAAGTGCAGATGTTGAAAGTTTGTTGATAGTAATTTCTTTTCATTGGCTATAAAATACCTTTCTTTGTGTAATACGTAGGGCAAAGCAGGGGTATAATCTGATAGGGATGTTCATTATCAATAATCTGAATAAGCCCGGTCCCTTTTCCAATGGGAATCACAATGCCTTCTGGGTTGAGGTCTGGAAATAAGAACTGTGTAGTTTTCTGATTGATATTTCCAATCTGGATGAGTACATTGAGCTGTTCACGCACTGAGACAGGGATTGTATTATGGTCAAAACGCTGACTGACAAGGAGTAGATGAACCTTTGTTGACCGTCCCAATAGTACAATCTGAGACAATAGAGATAAGAATGAATCTTTGATATTCTTATTAACTCCTTCGGATAAAGCAAGTACCTCATCAATGACGATAGTCAGATGTTTAAATTCATGACGTGGATTTTCAAAGAGAATCCCTTGACGTTTATGAATGATGGTTAAACATTGACTCAAATTTTCATTAATTTCTGATACGAAATCAGACTTGGAGCGATTTTCTTGAGGGTGAATAACAGCAATTTGATGTTGCTTTGCCCAGCGTGAAGGGGTATCAAATTTAGGGTCAACGATAATCAAGTCAGAGATGTTTTTAAGAAAACTTAGCAAATACGTTAGAGCATAACTTTTCCCACTTCCTGAGTTTCCAGCAATAGCAATGGAAGTTACCTTATCATAGTTAATGACTAGATTTTTCATGATAGGAATATCATTGCCTTTTAGAGATGTAGAAAATTGTTCAAGGTCTGGAATGACTAGACGTTCAGAAATTCCTTTTTTCCAAGGGAAGAATAGGCCTCGTTGAACATGAATATCATCTGTTTTCAATGCGACAAAGTAGGCAGAATTTTGCTTTAGCAATGTGTATTGGGGATAAAGTGACGCATTGGCGATTAAGAAAATCTTTTGATACAAGTCGTCATCAATAATAAATCCAGTTGGAAGACGTGGAACGAAGATGAATCCGTTTTCTTGTACAATGATGTCAAATGAATTAGTGTAGGAGGTCTCACCCTGTAAAACAGATCCTAAAGCCATGTTTAGGCTCTGTAACAGGTATTGTTCCAACTTGGCACGACCTTGTGAAACAATCCCATCCATTATTTCACCTCTTTCAATCCGTCAGCTTTGAAGTAAACATTATAGCTTACTTCACATGCCTGTAAGTTATCAAAACTAACAAGAGAAAGATATTCAGGAAGGTCAGGCTTTTCAAGGAATTTCACTTGAAATGGTGGTAGTCCTTTTTGACCAAACCATGTTTTGTAGGCGACAATTTCACTTGTTGGTCTTCCATCTTCAAATTTTTGTTGGGGTTCAAGCTCGTCACTAAGCAAGTGGATAGGAGCTTGAAGGTCAACATATTGTTCTGCTGTTTGGTTTGAGTATCCGCTTTTGCGGTATTGTGGTCTCATTTTCATAGTTTAAATACCTCGTGTATTATTTATTGTTTGTTTAGTGTAGAGCAACATGCTCGGTTTAATGTCATGAGCTGGACAATAGATTATGTCATACATTTTTACCTCCTTATCTATCAGGAGAAATAATTAGAGTAATTGGTAATTATTTTTTAAATTTTTTAGAAATAATCTTTTAACTCTTGTTTTAAAACATTTAGAGCTTTTTGATAATGGCTCTTAACCGTTTTATGACTCTTGAATCGAGTTTCTTTGGTTAATTGAAGTGTAGAGGTGTTGTAAATAGCGATTTCGATGACAATATGTAAATCATCTATTGACAATGTTGATAAAGCTCGGCAAATCCGTTCATTTTGTTCTTTCAGAAGTAAATATTTCAGAGGTTCATGACGATAATCTGAATACATGTCAATAATATTAGTAGGTCTTCCTAATCGTTCAATAGTCGCATCCAAACTAAGTAAGTGATATTTGCGATCTTGACGTTTAAGATTGTCTAATGGTTGATTAAGTAAGTGTGAGACTGTTTTCCAATCTTTATTATTTGCAGCTTCTATTATTTTTTGATGACGACGTTCTGTTACTTTAGACATACTATGCCTCTTTCTAACAGTTTCTTTATAGGACAAATAGAAACAGTTATGAGCAGTAGTTTTGAACGCCTTGGCATAAAAGCACGCCAAATAAACGGCAAAACCATTTATGCAAGATATGACCGTTATCGTCATATCATCATAATTAGTTTCAATCCGTCCATTTGATGCGCATCATATAGAACTGTGATTATTTTTTATCAAGAATAATTCCTTGATGTTTTCATCATAAAACAGATAAGAAAAGAAGACCATGACCTCTCAGGTCATGGTCTATAAAGCGTATAACTAAGCGATTTATAAGCTTTTAGTCAGGTTATAAAAAGTTAAAATCTTTATTTTTACAGTAGAAAAATGACCTCACAGGTCAAAAAATAAGAAAAAAAATTTAATTATTTTTTAAAAAAGAAGTAGATATGTACTTTGACAAGAAAAAACAACCCAGCTTTTGCTAGGTTGTTAGAGGTAGATATGGAGCTAAAAAACAAAGAGTTCAAAAAGTATTCTGACAAGAAAAGAGTTGACTAGTTTTTCATAGTAATAGAAAAAAGACCATTAAGGTCTTTTTTTGTCAGTTTTTGATTTAAAGAATTTGTAATATATCATGGAAATATTTTAAAGTTGAATAAGCATATCTTTTTTGATATTTTTGTTTATTTAATGTGATATGATGCTGATTATGATTGATATAATCATCTAAATATCTTGTTATTTCAGAAATAATACGTTTTGATTGACTCATTGCTTCAATATATTCATCTTTATCGATAAGCACATGGCTTGTACTTAAATATCTGGCTGAATTTTGTATGATTACCATTTTTGAATAATCTAGACCAGAGAGAGAACGACGTGAGCGACTTGTATTTCTAAAATGATAACCATTTCGATGTTTCATCTGACTGCGAAATGGAACACAAATAAAATAATCTTTATACTCAACAACAATACAGTTATAAGTACGATTTCCACTAGGTTTTAGAATTTCAGGAAATCTATTGTGTGGATAATCTTTGTAAAAATCACTTGTTAAAGTATATAGTTCTTGTTCATATTGAAGTGTCAACTTTATTACTCCTTATGTAAAAAATGATAGAGAGGAACTCTCTATCATTAACATCGTTTCGGTCAATTTTTATTTGGTAAAGGAGTCAGAACCGTCACTCCTATCATCGTTTCGGTCAATTTTTATTTGGTAAAGGAGTCAGAACCGTCACTCCTATCATCGTTAACGATGTTTACTATCTTAAGTATAGGTTACAAATGATACTTTGTCAAATAAAACTCTCTTATCCA
The DNA here is from genome assembly GCF_007859175.1 of Streptococcus sp. sy010. Lineage (NCBI taxonomy): Bacteria > Bacillati > Bacillota > Bacilli > Lactobacillales > Streptococcaceae > Streptococcus > Streptococcus sp. sy010. Next base: position 106,567 of record NZ_VOHO01000002.1, read on the forward strand.
TACAATTCTTTTCCTGTATAATTGAGTTCTTGTACTTTTTGATGAAATAAGGCTAATTCTTCTCGGTAATGGGGTTCAAACTGTTGACTTAATGTTAACCACTCAATAATCACCCGAGCTTTTGAAAGTCCTTCTACTTTGTTTTGACGTAGCAGATGATAAGTTTCTTCCATTTCAAGACAAATCATTTCATAGGTTTGCTGATATTTAAAAAGATAAGGTTTTGACCTAATTTTTTTAATTAACAAGTCTGCTCGTAAATAATAACCACGTTTAGAAAAATAGCCCACAGTCGCAATCAGGATTCGTTGAGCACTTTTTACTTGTTCAAGTGTGCTTTGTTTGGAATAAACCTCAAGAAAGTGTTTGGTCATTCGTTTGACAAACTGGTAAGGACAGGCTTCAATAATACACAAGTAAAAATCTGTTTCAATATGATTCAGTAAGCTAAGGTATTCTCGACTTTCTATCTCATTGATAAAGTGTCTAATTTCTTTTTCATAAGTCTTAAAGTTTTCAACTTGTCCCCTAGCCTTTAAATAAAAGAGTTTTTGTTCCAAGTCATACTGGAAAGGATTGTCTTGTCTAATGTTCTCCATATCAGAGCTAACTTTTTTGGCTTGTTGTTGAACTTCAATCGGGCTAATCGCTAATTTTTCCATAGCAATTCTACCTTGATAGAGTCTATCCTGATGATGAATTTGAGCAAAATCCACCCAATCAAGACCAATAGTAATCAAAAGACGTGAGAAGTTCTCTAAGCTAATACTACTTTCTCCTCTTTCAAAGCGTCCTAAAAATTGAGCAGAAACGACTTCTCCAGCGGCAGCTTTGATTGATAAGTCTCTTTTTTCTCTCAACTGACGAAAAACTTTTCCAAAATGATGAGGCATCATTTCCTCCTGTTGTTCTTTTTTTCATCATATCATATTTAAGCCTCAACCAAAAATAGAGACAACCTATAGGTAGCAAAAATCAAAAATCGGGGGGGGGGGGGGGGTACCCCTTTTAGATGTATTTTGAACCTATATGCACCACCCTTAACAAGGGGTCATGTGCCTATGATAAACTGATGATGTAAGACTTAAGTGAGATAGACCTTTGACAATTGAATAGCTGATAGAGAGGGAGGAGAGTAGGCCAATCTATCAGAAAAAGTAGGCAAAGGTCTAAATCTGACATTAAGTGCTTACGCAAACGTTTTTTAAAATCATCATGTTGAAAGGAGTAAAGGATGATCACAATAAAAACAAAAAAAACAAAAACAATCCTAGCTGCTGGTACCATCGCAACACTTGGCTTAGCAAGTAATGTTAAAGCCGAAGAAGTAGCAGTACCAACTAATCAACCAGTCGCTGAAACTCAGGCACAAGAAGCTGTAGTGACTGCTGAGCAAGTCACAGAAGCGCAAACGACGGTTGATACGACAAGCAACCAAGTAATGGTGGCAACAACAGCCGTTGATACCGCACAAACTGCTGTCGATACTGCTCAAGCTGATAGCACACAAGCGGCAACCAATCTTAAAACTGCACAAGACCTTTTAGTACAAGCTGAACAACAAGTTGCTCAAGTAGAAACTGCACCACAAGAAGAAACCGTGATGGTTAAGGATTCGGTATCCTTACCACAAGAAGAGCTATCTAAACAATTCGGTGTCACAAAAGAATATGACGGTGAAATTGTTCTAGGTGATCCTAAAAACTCATGGTCATATGCTGGCGAGGTTGAAGAAGTGGTTGAATTAACCCCTGAACAAGCCAAGTCACTTAAAGAAACAGGTGATTTTGAGTACACCCCAGATATGACAAAAGTATCTGAATACATGGCCCAGTACATTAACGAGTTTAACGAAGCTAACGGCATTACGGCAAATGTTGTCGCGGACAGTGATGCCATTCGTGCTGCCCAAGCCCGTGCCGAAGAAAACGCTGAGCGTAATGAAATGACCCATTCATCAAAACTCTATGTGCGAAACACAGACAATGATGAAGTCCGTAACTACTGGGTTAAAGACCGCTCTGGTGAGATTATCACTAAAGATAAAGTACAATCATCTGAGAATGCTTCCTTAGATTTATTTTTCTTCAAAAATGAAGAAGGTTACCGCAATCTGTCAGCCTTAGATACTAATCATGGTAACATCAGATCAGATAAAGAATTAGCTAACTACCTATTTTTGGCATGGTTCGCTGATACAACGAATGTTAAATTTAATTCAAATGAGCGTCTTCAACAACTGATTGATATGACAACTGGTAAAACAGAAGCCAACCGTTACACCCAAGCCCGCGCGGTTGGTCATCGCACTACCATGATGGGTCGTGTCGGTTATGTCGGTGTTGGTCTAGCTAAAAACGCTGATGAAGATCAAAGTCAACCAAACGCTTACTACCAAGTTATCATGACCTTTATGTATGATAACGACATTGAAGCTCAGAAAAAAGATTCTGATTTCAAATTTAACAGTCTTTCAGGTGTTTGGGGAGATTGGGAAGACTCCAACTTCAATAAACTATCATATGCCATGGTTGACAAGAACTTAACAGTAAACAACTACAACATAGACGGTTCTGTTCAATCTACTGACAAGGTTGACCCAACCTTTGTCCAATACTACAAGGGTAAAGAAGTGGTAGCAGGTCCACGTCGCACTTATCGTTTTGTTGTTAAATCAGATACAGAAACCCTAAAAGCTGAAACACAGGCAAACCTTACCAAAGCTAAAACATTAGTTGCTAAAGCCAGTGAGCAAAAAGTAGCTGCTGACGCTAGCCTAACCGCAGCCCTAGCTAGCCTTGAAGCTAAACGACAAACCCTCAAAGAAGCCCTTCTTGCGCGTGATGAGGCGGTTAACACCTACAACAAGATTAAAGGCATCTATGACGCCCAAGCCTTGTTAGCTGACAGTAAGGGTGAAGAAGCTGTTGAAACTAAACCAGTTGAAACCCCAGCTCAACCAACTGAAACAAAACCAGTTGACGTATCAGCTAAGCCAACTGAAGCTAAACCAGTTGAAACACCAGTTATACCAACTGAAACTAAACCAGTTGATGTACCAGCTCAACCAACTGAAACTAAACCAGTTGATGTACCAGCTCAACCAACTGAAACAAAACCAGTTGACGTACCAGCTAAGCCAACTGAAACTAAACCAGTTGAAGTACCAGCTAAGCCAACTGAAGTAAAACCAGTTGAACCCCCAGTTAAACCAACTGAAACTAAACTGGTTGAAACCCCAGCTAAGCCAACTGAGACTAAACCAGTTGAACCCCCAGTTAAACCAACTGAAACTAAACCGGTTGACGTACCAGCTAAATCAACTGAAACTAAACCAGTTGAAACCCCAGCTCAACCAACTGAGACTAAGCCAGTTGAAGTACCAGTTAAGCCAACTGAAACAAAACCAGTTGAAGCATCGCGTCATCAACCGATGATGAATTCTTTTGCTCAAAACAACCCACAAGACTATCAAAAATTAGTCAATAAAGTGAATCAAGCAATGAGCAAGCCAGTAACTGATGATACAAACACAGAAAAAGGTTTGCCACAAACAGGAGTAAAAGAAACTAGTTTCCTTACTCTTATTGGAGTTGCACTCCTTGGTCTAGTCGGATTAAAACAAAAGAAAGCACGTTGGGAGGAATAACAATGGCGAAAAATAGATACTACGCAGTAAGAAACGGAAGAAAACCTGGAATCTATACTAGTTGGCCAGAAGCTGAACAAGAAGTGAAAAGCTTCTCTAATGCAGAGTTTAAAGGCTTTCCTACTTTGGAAGAGGCAGAAGCCTACATGTTGCCAAAAGATGCACAAATGATTGACATGACAAGTAAAGAATTAGAAATCTATGTAGATGGTTCTTTTGATTCAGAATCTCAAATCTATGGTAGTGGAATTGTTATCCTAAAAGACGACCAAGTCATTGAAGAATTAGCGATTCCAAGTCAAGACGATAGCTTTGTAGAGAGCTATCAAGTTGCAGGTGAAGTGCTCTCTGTTATTCATGCGCTAACATGGATGAAAGAACAGGGTTATACAAGTGCAGCCATCTATTATGACTATATAGGAATTGAAGAATGGGTAACTGGAGGTTGGAAGGCAGAAAAACCAATTTCCAAATACTACGTTAAACGTTATCAAGAACTTGTGGATGGCTTAGATATTGATTTCATCAAGGTTAAAGCACATTCTGGCGTGACCTATAATGATCGAGCAGATAACTTAGCTAATCAGGCGATTGCATCAAGGAGGTCTCTTTGAAGAGCAACGTCAAGAACTTTTAGCCCGATTTGAAAATGGAAGTGCTCAACCCTTAAAAGAAAACCAAGAACTGAAACGCACGTTAAAAGCAAAGTATCATCAAGCTCTTAGAACTTGTTTAGATGAGTATTCTTTATCAGAAAAATATGTGATTGAAGGAGCAAGCTACGAATCAGTAACTTGCTTGCAATCAACTTTAGAAACAATTACTCTTGATTTGGAAATCGAGTGCTATCTATATAATCGTGAGACGTATCAACCAAATACAGATGCTGCCATGCGACGTTGCCTACTGAAAGTTGTCTTAGATTTGAACGTAAGTCAGCCGATTGAAAAAAGTGAGATTAAATCTGTCTATGAAAAAAGACAAGGTCAGTTTAAACTCGCTTCAGATGAACTGGAGTGGGTAGCAGAGCGATTTGTTAGTCGTTATTTCCCCGAAAACCCAGTAACCCCTCAACCGTTGGATTACATGGCTTTAGTTGATAAAATGAACTTAACGTTAGTTGAAACAGATACACTAGATGTTCTTGGAAAGATTTATATTGTAGATGATCCTGAAACACAATTTAAGGCAGGAACAATCTTAATCAACAAATCTCATTCTCGTCATCAGAAACAAGGTGTTTTGGCAAATACAATTGTGCACGAATGTTTACATTGGCATTTGCACCGTGTAGCTCATAAGGACTTAGAAGTCGCAAGTCATCAAATTGAGGCTGATAGCCATAGCTATATTGAATATCAAGCTAATAGTATTGCAAATAAAGTTCTTTTGCCTAAAACAAGCTTTATCAAAAAGGTTGAAGAAGTCACTGAAGAGCAAAAACAACTCTATCCAGAGGCAGATGAACTGCTTATAATGAAGAAAGTCATTAATCAATTGAAAGACTTTTTTGGAGTCTCTCGACAAGCAGTTAAAATTCGTTTGACAAACTTAGGTTATGAGTTGGCTAGAGGTGTCTATGAATGGGTGGATTCAGCCTATGTACCAGCTCATAGTTGGAAATCAGGTTTTCTAAATGCTAAGCAAACGTTTTGCATTAGTGAAAAAGAATTAGAAAAATTAAAGCAAGAAAATCCTAAATTACGTCAAGCTTTAGAATATGGAGCCTTGGTTTATGTTGAATCTCATCTTTGTAAAAATCACCCTGACTATTTAAGAATAAAGGCACAAAAGGGTGACTTTAAAATGGTATTGACTGACTATGCCAGAAAGCACATGGATGAAGCTTGTATAGTTCTCACTAAAAATTATGCTCAGACTGAAATAGCTATTGAGATGATGACTTCATTAAATCGTCCAGCTTTGCTAGAAAAAGTTATTATTAAAAATGTAGATCTAGATAGTTTACAACTAAAGGATTACGAAGAAGTGGGTCAGTTATTGCAAAAGATGCCATATCAACTTGGTGAGGCACTTAAATATTTGATGAAAGAATTCGATATTAAAAATGAAGAACTAGCGGCTGATATAGGTGTGGCTACTGAGACAATTTCTAAGATTAGAAATAATAAGAAGAAACCTACTATAGAAATGGTGGTCGCTATTTGTATTGGTCTTTCTCTTCCATACCGGTTTAGTGAGTACTTATTACAATCAGCGTCTCATAGTTTATGGATGGGTAATCCATTACATTTATTGTATGAGGAATTTTTGCGTATAGCAACATCACCAGACGTAACGGTTGAATCTTGTAATCGATTCTTAAAAAATAATGGTCGTTCTCCTCTTACTAAAGGTATTTGATTAAAGAAACAATTCACTTAATTAGGAATATGTTTTTATATGTCTTGCCTTCATTACTGCTACTGAACTTAGCAATTTGTCTAATTCTTCAGTATATCCTTTTTTAAATTTTTCGTTTTCTAAGCGTTTGTTAAGATATTCTCTAAAATCAACGGTTTCCATTTTGTTTTCTCTCCATTTCTTCAAATTCTTGCTCAGGACAAAAAGTCTATTGCTCTTTTTTCAAGTCAGAATTTGATTTGTCTAAATTCAATTTATTTTAGTAAAATGACTAATGTATAGAGCAATACTCTAATTTATAAAAGTAGAAATTACAACAAGCTCTAGTAATTACTAGAGCTTGTTTTCTTTTATATATCCGAATGTCTAAATTTATTTCACAAAAAATGTAGTCAAAAATGTAGTCATTCGATTGATTTTTATTGAAATACAGTGAAATTTGAAATTTCAAGAATCCCTTTAAATCAAGGTTTTTACCGTCCTATTGACGTGTACTGACCCATTATTTAACTTCTGTAAATACAACGTGTTTGCGAAGTTTTGGTGAGTATTTTTTCAATTGAAGACGATCTGGTGTGTTACGCTTGTTCTTAGAAGTAAGGTACAAACGCTCACCTGATTCTTTATGTTCAAGAGTGATATTAACGCGCATGATAACTCCCTTCTAATTAGTTAGCGTTTTTAGCAACTTTACGTCCTTTGTAATATCCTTTAAGAGATACACGGTGAGAACGTGAATAGTCACCAGTTGTTTGATCGAATGCTACGTTAGGAGCAGCCAATTTATAGTGAGTACGACGTTTGTTTTTCTTAGCTTTTGACGTACGACGTGCAGGAACAGCCATGATAGACTCCTTTCAAAGATTAAAATATATTAGACTATCTTAGTCAACTTTTACTATGATAACATAATCTTTTTGTAAAGTAAAGTCCCTTGACAATTTTTTTTTAATTTTTTTCAAAAGATTGCTAAACTATTCACTCACTATCTTTGAACACTTGCTTGTGTACTTCTTGGTCTTTTTGTTTACGCTTACAAAAGATATAATAGGACTGTAAATAAGAAAAATAAAAAGAAAAGGAGTTTTAAAATGGAAGTCATTTTTAACCTATTAAACTGGTTCTCGCAAAATATTTTGCAGAATCCAGCGTTCTTTGTCGGCTTGCTCGTTTTGATCGGGTACCTACTTTTGAAAAAACCCTTGCATGATGTTTATGCAGGATTTGTTAAAGCAACAGTTGGTTACTTGATTTTGAATGTTGGTGCAGGAGGATTGGTTACTACATTCCGTCCAATCTTGGCAGCCCTAAACTATAAATTCAAGATTGGTGCGGCAGTTATTGATCCTTACTTTGGTTTGACTGCGGCAAATACTAAAATTTCTGAGCAATTCCCAGACTTCGTTGGTGCGGCAACAACAGCTCTTTTGATTGGTTTTGGGGTTAACATTCTTTTAGTTGCTTTGCGTAAATTGACTAAAGTTAGAACCCTTTTCATTACTGGTCATATCATGGTGCAACAAGCAGCAACTGTTTCTTTGATTGTTTTGTTACTTGTGCCACAACTTCGTAGTAGTGCAGGTGTTATCGCTATCGGTGTGATTTGTGGTCTTTATTGGGCAGTCAGCTCAAATATGACTGTTGAAGCAACACAACGCTTGACAGGTGGTGGTGGTTTTGCCATCGGTCACCAACAACAATTTGCAATTTGGTTTGTTGATAAAGTTGCTCCAAAACTTGGTAAAAAAGAAGACAACTTGGATAATCTTAAATTACCAACTTTCTTGAACATCTTCCATGATACAGTGGTTGCCTCAGCAACACTGATGTTAATCTTCTTCGGATTAATCTTGACTATCTTGGGTCCAGATGTTATGTCTAATGCAGAAGTTATCACATCAGGTACACCATTTAACCCAGCGAAACAATCATTCTTCATGTATGTTATCCAAACAGCATTTACTTTCTCAGTGTATCTCTTTGTCTTGATGCAAGGGGTTCGTATGTTCGTTGGTGAGTTGACTAATGCCTTCCAAGGTATTTCATCTAAATTACTTCCAGGTTCATTCCCAGCGGTTGACGTTGCAGCGTCTTATGGTTTTGGTTCACCAAACGCAGTTCTTTCAGGATTTGCAGTTGGTTTGATTGGTCAGTTGATCACAATCGTTCTCTTGATTGTCTTTAAAAACCCAGTATTGATCATCACAGGTTTCGTTCCAGTATTCTTTGATAATGCGGCAATCGCAGTTTACGCTGACAAGCGTGGTGGTTGGAAAGCAGCAGTTATTCTATCATTTATCTCTGGTGTGCTTCAAGTAGCTCTTGGTGCAGTTGCAGTAGGCCTACTTGACTTGGCAGCATACGGTGGTTATCACGGAAATATCGACTTTGAATTCCCATGGTTGCCATTTGCATACCTATTCAAATATCTTGGCTTGGCTGGTTATGTGTTGGTTTGTGTATTCTTATTGGTTATCCCACAACTTCAATTTGCCAAAGCGAAAGATAAAGAAGCTTACTATCGTGGTGAGGCTCAAGGCGAATAATTTAATAAACGATTAGAAATTGATTTGACAGGAGGAAAATACAATGGTTAAAGTTCTTACAGCATGTGGTAATGGTATGGGATCATCAATGGTGATCAAAATGAAAGTAGAAAATGCTCTTCGTGGTCTAGGCGTAACTAACTTTGAGTCTGCATCATGTTCAGTTGGTGAAGCTAAAGGATTAGCTGGTGGTTATGATATTATCGTCGCTTCAAATCACCTCATTAGCGAGTTAGAAGGTCGCACCAATGGTAAATTGATTGGTCTTGACAATTTGATGGATGATAATGAAATCAAAACAAAATTGGAAGCAGCATTGAAATAATAGAGATGGCGGGGGCTTTCATAAAACGAAAGCCCCTCTGTTAATGGGAGGAAATACTTATGAACTTGAAAAAATCATTCACTGAAAATAATTCGATTCGTCTTGGTTTGACAGCTACAACTTGGCAAGAGGCTGTTAAGTTGGCAGTTAACCCTTTGATTGAGAGTGGTGCTGTTACAGAAACCTACTATGAAAATATCATTGCGTCAACAGAAGAGCATGGCCCTTATTACATTCTAATGCCAGGTATGGCAATGCCACATGCTCAAGCAGGTGAAGGTGTTAATCGTGATTCATTCTCTTTGATTACCTTGACAGAGCCAGTAACCTTTTCAGACGGTAAGGAAGTATCAGTTCTTCTTACACTTGCTGCAACATCGGCAGCGATTCACACATCAGTAGCGATTCCACAAATTATTGCTCTTTTTGAATTGGAAAATTCAATCGAGCGTCTAGTGGCATGCCAAAGTCCTGAAGAAGTGCTAGCTATGGTTGAAGAATCAAAAAATAGCCCATATCTTGAAGGTCTTGACTTGGAAAGCTAAGATAAGTTGAATAAACGAATAGAAAAGAGGAGAAAAAATGACAAAACATATTCCAAATTTACAAGTTGCCCTTGATCACTCTGACTTGAAAGGTGCTGTTAAGGCAGCCGTTGCAGTTGGTGCAGAAGTTGATATTATTGAGGCAGGAACAGTCTGCTTACTTCAAGTGGGAAGTGAATTAGTAGAAGTTCTTCGCAATCTGTTTCCAGATAAGATTATCGTGGCAGATACCAAGTGTGCAGACGCTGGTGGCACGATTGCTAAAAACAATGCAGTGCGTGGTGCTGACTGGATGACGTGTATCTGTTCAGCAACGATTCCAACCATGTCAGCAGCCCTTAAAGCCATCCAAGAAGTAAATGGCGATAAGGGAGAAATTCAAATTGAGTTGTATGGTGACTGGACTTATGAACAAGCTCAATTATGGTTGGATGCAGGTATTTCTCAAGCGATTTACCATCAATCTCGTGATGCCCTTCTTGCCGGTGAAACTTGGGGTGAAAAAGACCTTAACAAAGTTAAGAAATTGATTGACATGGGCTTCCGTGTATCAGTTACAGGTGGGCTTGATGTGGATACCTTGAAATTGTTTGAGGGCGTTGATGTTTATACCTTTATCGCTGGTCGTGGTATTACCGAAGCAGAAAATCCTGCACAAGCAGCTCGTGAATTCAAGGATGAAATCCGTCGTATTTGGGGGTAGGCCATGAAGCGTCCAATTGGTATTTATGAAAAAGCAACGCCAAAACAGTTTACTTGGTTAGAGCGATTGAATTTTGCTAAAGAACTCGGTTTTGATTTTGTTGAAATGTCTGTGGATGAATCAGACGATCGTTTGGCTCGCCTAAACTGGAGTAAAGAAGAGCGTTTGGAAGTTGTTAAGGCCATTTATGAAACAGGCGTGCGTATTCCAACCATCTGTTTCTCAGGTCATCGTCGTTACCCACTAGGGTCAAATGATCCAGAACTGGAAGCCAAATCACTGGAAACCATGAAACAATGTATCGAGTTGGCTCAAGATTTGGGTGTTCGTACCATTCAGTTGGCTGGCTATGACGTTTACTACGAAGAAAAATCGCCAGAAACCAGAGCGCGTTTCTTGAAAAACCTACGCTTGGCGTGTGACTGGGCTGAAGCAGCTCAAGTTATGCTAGCCATCGAGATTATGGATGATCCATTTATTAACTCGATTGAAAAGTACCTAGCCATTGAAAAAGAAATTGACTCACCATATCTCTTTGTTTACCCAGATACTGGTAACGTGTCTGCTTGGCATAATGATATTTATAGTGAATTCCTACTTGGTCATCGCTCAATTGCAGCCCTTCATCTAAAGGACACTTATGCTGTCACAGAAAGCTCTAAGGGGCAATTCCGTGATGTGCCGTTTGGTCAAGGTTGCGTTGATTGGGAAAATATGTTTGCCGTTTTGAAAGAAACCAACTATAATGGCCCATTCTTGATTGAAATGTGGTCTGAAAATTGTGAAACAGTGGAAGAAACGCGTGCAGCAATTAAAGAAGCACAAGAGTTTCTATACCCATTGATTGAGAAAGCGGGGTTATTCTAATATGCCAAAATCATTAGCAGAAATGCGTCAACGTGTTTATGAAGCCAATGTTTCCCTACCAGAACATGGTCTAGTGAAGTTTACTTGGGGTAATGTTTCTGAAGTTTGCCGTGAACTTGGTCGTATCGTGATCAAACCTTCTGGTGTGGATTATGACAAACTTAGCCCAGAAAATATGGTAGTCACTGACTTGGATGGTAATGTGGTTGAGGGTGACTTGAATCCATCGTCTGACCTGGCGACCCATGTTGCTCTCTATAAGGCTTGGCCAGAAATTGGTGCAGTAGTGCATACCCATTCGACAGAGGCAGTGGGCTGGGCACAAGCTGGTCGTGATATTCCTTTTTATGGGACAACTCATGCGGATTACTTCTACGGACCTGTTCCATGTGCACGTTCGTTAACGGCAGATGAAGTTAATTCAGCCTATGAAAAAGAAACAGGTGCAGTGATTGTTGAAACCTTTGCAGAGCGTGGCATTGACTCAGTTGCCGTACCAGGTATTGTGGTGCGTAATCATGGCCCATTTACCTGGGGGAAAGATCCTGCACAAGCAGTGTATCATTCGGTCGTGCTAGAAGAAGTGGCACGCATGAATCGCTACACTGAACAAATCAATCCACAAGTGGAACCAGCTCCGCAATATATCATGGATAAGCATTATCTGCGTAAACATGGTCCTAATGCTTATTATGGGCAAAAAGGAGATGCACATTAAAAAAATGAAAAGTCTAGTGTAATCGACTAGGCTTTTTTGTGGATTTGCTAAGTGATGGTCCTTAGCGTTATAAAATTTGGTATCTATGCTATAATGGAGATGAAAGGGAAAGGAAATCACTTATGATTTTATTGGATAAAAGTAGTTGCGATTTATTACGCTACCTCATTCAGCTTGATCATCCAGAAACGGTTATGGCCATTAGTCGTGCGATGGAGCAGTCACGGCGAAAGATTTATTATCACTTAGAAAAAATCAATGACGCCTTGCCAGAGACGGTTAATCCACTTGTCAGTCAACCTCGGATTGGCTTGTTATTGGATGCCAATCAAAAGAAAGCGTGTCAAAAACTTTTGGATGAGGTGGCGGCAGATAGTTATATCATGAGTATTGACGAACGTATTCAGTTGATGCTAGTTTATATTGCAGTATCTCCAGCTCGTGTCACTATTGAAAAATTGATGGAATTAACCGATGTGTCACGCAATACAGTTCTTAATGATCTCAATGACATTCGCTATCGTCTGTCACAAGAGCAGTATAAGGTTAACCTTTATGCCAACAAATCGCAAGGCTATTTTCTTCAATGTCACCCAATCAATAAAATCCAATATGTTCATTCCTTTCTTTATGATATTTTTAATGAAGCCAGTGATAGCTTTATCAATATTTTACGAGAAAAATTAGCTTTGATTTTTGGTCAAGAAGAGCTGTTGTCCGATCAAGTGCAAGATTTTCTATTGATAGAACTGAGCCAGAGAGAACATGAATTGGGTAAAAAAATCAACCGTTCAGAAGTCAAGATGATGTTACGCATTTTGCCTTACCTGCTCTTGTCTTATCACAATATGGATTTGACCACAGAAGATATGGCAGATATTGAACAAAAATTTGCTCCTGTCTATGAGAGAATCGAGTATCAAGTGGCTAAGGCCCTAAGCCAGTCCATTTGGGAGCGAATAGGTATTGCTTTAGATGATGTTGATACTTGCCTGATAGCAGTTTTACTATTATCTTATCGCAAGGATAAGGATACCCATATTAGTAGCAAGGATTTCTTGGAAATGACTAAGACCTTAACCACCTTCATTGAAGCCTTTGAAGAAGCTTGTGGTACAATTATTTTGAATCAAGAAGACTTAAATAAACGCTTGTTGACGCATGTTAAGTCTCTCATTTTTCGTAAACAATATGGCATTCTATCTAAAAATCCGCTCACCAAACACATCAAAGAAAAATACCAACAAGTTTTTCAAGCAGTGAAAAAAGTATCTGCCATTTTAGAAGAAGCCTGGCAACTTGAATTGAATGATGATGATTTGGCTTACCTCACCATTCATTTTGGTGGGTATATCAACCATTTTCAACTGACGTCTGGTCCTGTCTTACCCAAGCAAGTTTATATCATTTGTGATGACGGGGTTGCCATGCAAAAATTGCTCCTAAAACAGTGTCAAGATTACTTACCAGTCAATAGTATTCAGGCGATTTTTACTAGCGAGCAATTCAAAAGTGTTGAAGATTTATTGGTAGCAGATGTTTTGATTTCAACCAGTGATGCTTTTGAAACACAGTTTCCCTTAATCCAAGTACATCCTATCTTATCGCCTGAGGACGTTAGAAAACTTCAACAATTTTCTCGTCAACATGATTTTAGTCATCGCTTGCCTTATTTTGAAGAACAAATCAATCAATTATTACTCCCTCATTTATCTCAATCAGACCAAGCTCAAAACCTAAGTCAAGCCATTTGTCGTTTGTTTGAAGATCAAGTTTTAGCAAGTCATTTTCAAGGTGTGACAAGTGAACACTGACTTGTGTAAGACTTGGTCTTTTTCTTTTTCTTGTCATTTACTATAATAAAAAAGTAAAGAAACTTATTTATTATTGTTTTGAGGAGGAACACAAATGGCTAATGTAAAAGATATTACAAGAGAATCTTGGATTTTAAGCACTTTCCCAGAATGGGGTACATGGTTAAATGAAGAAATTGAAGAAGAAGTTGTCCCAGCAGATAATTTTGCGATGTGGTGGCTAGGAAACTGTGGAGTTTGGGTGAAAACACCAGGTGGCGCTAACTTAGTTATGGATTTATGGTCAGCTCGTGGTAAATCAACTAAAAAAGTAAAAGACATGGTTCGTGGTCACCAAATGGCTAACATGGCAGGTGTGCGTAAATTGCAACCAAACTTACGTGTGCAACCAATGGTTATTGACCCATTTGCTATTAACGAGTTGGATTACTATTTGGTTTCTCATTTCCATAGTGATCATATTGATATCAATACAGCAGCGGCAATTATCAACAATCCAAAACTTGACCATGTTAAATTTGTTGGTCCTTACGAATGTGGTGAGATTTGGAAAAAATGGGGTGTTCCAGAAGATCGTATCATCGTTGTGAAACCAGGTGATAGCTTCGAGTTCAAAGATGTCAAAGTTCATGCCGTTGAATCATTTGACCGTACTTGCTTGGTAACTCTACCAGTAGAAGGTGCAGAAGAAGCTGGTGGTGAATTGAGCGGACTTGCGGTTACTGATGAAGAAATGGCACGCAAGGCAGTTAACTATGTTTTTGAAACACCAGGTGGAACAATCTACCACGGAGCAGACTCTCACTTCTCTAACTACTTTGCTAAACATGGTAAAGACTTTGAGATTGACGTTGCCCTTAATAACTACGGTGAAAACCCAATCGGTATCCAAGACAAGATGACTTCTGTTGACCTTCTTCGTATGGCAGAAAATCTTCGTGCTAAAGTAATTATCCCAGTTCACTATGACATCTGGTCAAACTTTATGGCGTCAACCGATGAAATCTTAGAATTGTGGAAAATGCGTAAAGAACGTTTACAATACAAATTCCATCCATTTATTTGGGAAGTTGGTGGTAAATACACTTATCCACAAGATAAAGATATTATCGAATACCATCACCCACGCGGATTTGATGATTGCTTCGAACAAGATTCTAATATCCAATTCAAAGCTTTACTATAATCAATTGGTTTGAAAACCATATCCGCCTATCCTTGCGATAAGCGGATATTTTTGTTAATATTAAAATGTAAGAGCTTACTAAGTTGTAGCTTAAAATAGAAAGGAATTTTACATGTCTAACTTATCAGTTAATGCCATCCGCTTTTTAGGAGTTGATGCGATTGAAAAATCAAAATCAGGTCACCCAGGTGTTGTCATGGGTGCAGCTCCAATGGCTTATAGTCTTTATACTAAGCATTTACGTGTCACACCAAATCAACCAGATTGGGCTAACCGTGATCGCTTTGTCTTATCAGCAGGTCATGGATCAATGTTGCTTTATGCCCTCTTGCACCTATCAGGTTATCAAGACGTTAGTATGGAAGAAATTAAAAACTTCCGTCAATGGAATTCAAAAACACCTGGTCATCCAGAATTTGGTCATACCCAAGGTGTTGATGCCACAACAGGACCATTGGGTCAAGGTATTGCAACAGCTGTCGGTATGGCTCAAGCTGAGCGTTTCCTTGCTGCAAAATATAATAAAGAAGGTTACCCAATCTTTGACCACTACACTTATGTTATCTGTGGTGACGGAGATTTGATGGAGGGGGTATCAGCAGAAGCAGCTTCTTATGCTGGTAAACAAAACCTTGACAAGTTGGTTGTCCTTTATGATTCAAATGACATCTGTTTGGATGGAGAAACAAAAGATGCCTTTTCTGAAAATATCCGTGCTCGCTATGAGGCTTATGGCTGGCATACAAGTCTAGTTGAAGATGGCAATGATTTGGCAGCTATTTCAAAAGCCCTTGAAGAAGCTAAGGCAACTAAAAAACCAAGCTTGATTGAAGTAAAAACCGTTATCGGTTTTGGTTCACCAAACAAACAAGGAACGAACGGTGTCCATGGTGCCCCACTTGGTGAAGAAGAAACAAAAGCAACTCGTCAAGCTCTTGGATGGGATTATGCCCCATTTGAAGTGCCAGCAGAAGTTTATGCTGATTTCAAAGAAAAAGTGGCAGATCGTGGTCAAGCAGCCTATGACACTTGGGAAAAATTAGTCAACGACTATAAAACAGCTTATCCAGAAATGGCAGCTGAGTTAACAGCCGTTCTAGCTAACGAACCAGTTGCTGAATTGACAGAAAAAGACTTCCCAGCTTATGAAGATGGTTTCTCACAAGCAACGCGTAATTCATCACAAGATGCCATCAATGCCGTAGCTAAGGTCTTGCCAAACTTCCTTGGTGGTTCAGCTGATTTGGCTCACTCTAACATGACTTACATCAAAGAAGATGGTTTGCAAGATGCTCAAAATCCACTTAACCGTAATATCCAATTTGGTGTGCGTGAGTTTGCTATGGGTACTGTCCTAAACGGTATGGCACTTCATGGCGGTGTTCGTGTTTTTGGTGGAACATTCTTCGTCTTTTCAGACTATGTTAAGGCAGCAATGCGTCTATCAGCCCTTCAAGGTTTGCCAGTGACTTATGTCTTTACTCATGATTCAATTGCCGTTGGTGAAGATGGGCCAACTCACGAGCCAATCGAACATTTAGCAGCCCTTCGTGCTTTGCCAAACTTGACTGTTCTTCGTCCAGCAGATGCGCGTGAAACACAAGCGGCTTGGCACTATGCCCTAACAAGTAAGACAACACCAACTGCCCTTGTTTTGACACGTCAAAATCTAGAAGTTGAAGCAGGCAGTCAGTTCAATGAAGTAGCTAAGGGTGCTTATGTAACTTATGAAACATCAAGTGACTTTGATACCATTCTTTTGGCATCTGGTTCAGAAGTTAACCTAGCTGTTAAAGCGGCTAAGGAACTTGAAAAATCAGGTACTAAAGTTCGTGTGGTTTCAGTACCATCAACTGACTTGTTCGACCAACAATCAGCAGAATACAAAGAAAGTATCTTGCCAAGTCAAGTACGTCGTCGTGTTGCGATTGAGATGGCAGCAAGTCAAAGCTGGTATAAATATGTCGGCTTAGATGGAGCAGTTCTTGGTATTGATCAATTTGGTGCGTCAGCTCCAGCTAACAAAGTGATCGAAGAATATGGCTTTACTGTGGAAAAAGTTGTTGAACTTGTTAATAACTTGAAATAAGAGACCAATAGAAGAAATCATTGATTTCTTCTATTTTTTATCTGCTTTTACGAAATAATAAAGTAGGAGGAACTCATCATGAAACAAGTAGAACAAGAGATTAAAGAGTTAACAGAAGTCAGCAAGGCATCAACTAATGTTTCAGCAGACTTGATTGCTAAGTTATGGTTTTCTCTAGCAACAACTTTGTTGTTAATTTTTGCATGTTTATCCAATTTAACGCTAACCAGTGTATCTGGTATTTTGGTTTTGTTACTCATCTTGTGTCTATTTGTTCTTGGTTTTATTTTTCTTCAATTATCTTAATCATCACCTTGAAATCTGTAACAAAAGATTTCAAGGTCTTTTTGTCAAGCTATGATATAATGGTAGAAAAAGTGACGAAAGGAAATATTTAAATGAAATTACAAACCTTGGGTTGTTGGGGTGGCTATCCTTATCAAGATGCTGGAACAACCAGTTATTTATTGACCAGTCAAGATGGGTTTAATCTGCTAATTGATGCAGGTAGTCGAGCTGTGACAGAGTTGGAAAAAATTCTTAATCCCTTAGATCTAGATGCGGTGATTATTAGTCACTATCATCCAGACCATATTGCAGACTTGGGTGTCTTGGGTCATTATCGTTTGCTTCATCCCCAAACCTCTCCGACCTTGTTGGTCTATGGTCATGATGAGGATGAACATGAATTTGCCAAGTTAAACATGGGAACAGCCTTAAAAGGACAAGCCTATCAAGTTGATTGTATCAATCAGATAGGCCCTTTTGAAATCAGTTTCATCAAGACGGTACATCCGGTGGTTTGTTATGCCATGCGTATTCGTGAAGTTGCAACCAATCAAGTCTTAGTTTTTACTGGTGACACAGGCTATTTTGAAGGCTTAGCAGAATTTACCAAAGATGCCGATTTGTTTTTGGCAGATGTGTATTTCTTTGAAGGTCGCGAAAATCACCCAGCTCATTTGACTAGTAAGGAAGCAGGCCAGATTGCCAAACAAGCTCAAGTGAAACGCTTAGTCTTGACTCATCTTCCTCAGTTTGCAGAAGAAGGCATTGATTCAGACAATCACTTAGAAGTCTTGCGTCAGCAAGCTCAAGTTTACGCAGAAACGATTCCAGTGGACTTGGCTCAACCCAGACGTTCTTGGGAATTGGGAGAGTTGTAATGACGTATTCGCAAGCTGAAAAAGAATACTTCATGACTCAAGCCTTGTTTGAAGCCGAAAAATCTCTTGCTAAAAATGAAATTCCTATTGGTTGTGTTATTGTGAAGGACGGTCAAATTATCGGACGTGGCCATAATGCTCGTGAAGAACTAGGACAGGCGATTATGCACGCTGAAATCATGGCCATTCAAGAAGCTAACCAAACTCTTGGAAATTGGCGTTTGTTGGATTGTACACTCTTTGTGACCATTGAACCTTGTATCATGTGCAGTGGCGCTATTGGTTTAGCTCGTCTGCCTGAAGTGGTGTATGGTGCAGCCAATCAAAAGTTTGGAGCAGCCGGGAGTTTGTATGATATTTTATCCGACAGCCGACTCAATCATCGTGTAGCGGTCGAATCAGGTCTAATGGCAGAAGCCTGTGCAGAGATCATGCAAACCTTTTTCCGTCAAAGACGACTTGAAAAAAAAGCAGGGCTAGTTCTTGCCAAATAGCTCTCTTATTGATATAATAAAAATTGGAGCAACAACTGTGCGTGAAGCGGGTCAGGGGAGGAATCCAGCAGCCCTAAGCGATGTCGGTTGTGTGCTCTTTTTTATTGTCTATGGATAAACAAGCCAGTTAGTCGATGAACTATGATGTTTTGTCTATCAAAGTTTTTCTAATTTCTAATGGTGAGATATGGTACAATAGATATAGTGAATGCGTTAACAGAGAGGGGTTTCAATGAGAAAATTTTTACAAACCAGTTTATACGAGATTTCTTTTTATGTGGAGATTGTTATTTCTATTATCTTGGTCTTAGTTTTAATGTCCTTGACCATGCGTCTGTTGGTTGGAGCAGTGGATCTTTGGACAGCAACACAAACTATTGAAGATTATTTACAAACCTTTCTGACCCAAGCCATGACGATAGCAGTCGGTGTGGAGTTAATTAAAATGCTTTGTAAACACACGTCTGGCACGATTGTCGAAGTCTTGCTCTTTGCCGTTGCTAGACAGATTGTGGTATCTCATGGAACTGCACTTGATACGCTTTTAGGGGTTATTGCGATTGGTGCTCTTTTTGCCACGAGAAAATACCTCTTTACTAGTTTTGATGATTCCAATAATATCATCTTGCGTGGTAGCCAAAAGGTACAGATTGCTGGAATTTTGGCGCGGGTAAAGTTACCCAATAAAAAAGGGGAATTGTTACGTGATTTTATGGAACGGCATTTGGAAGAAGAAGACAAGAGTATTGCAGTTGGGTCAACTATCTACATTAAAGATGTGGCCTTACGAGTTGACAGTATGCGTGGCGATCAGATTACTCGTGTAGAAATTATCAAATCATTATATTAGTTAAATAAGGGGTAAGCCCCTTTTTTTGTGGTATAATAAAGTCATGACAAATGAAGATATCATCTATGGCGTACATGCCGTTATTGAAAGTTTAGAAGCTGATTTAGGCAATAAACTTTATGTGCAAGAAGATTTGCGTGGAAAAAATGTCGATCAGATCAAATCTTTGGCTCGAGATAAAAAGGTTTCGATTTCTTGGACATCTAAAAAAGAGTTGAACGACATGACTCAAGGAGCAGTTCACCAAGGCTTTGTGCTTCGCGTGGCAGCTTTTCCTTATGCGTCGTTGGAAACCATTCTAGCCAAGTCAGAAGAAACAGACAATCCATTGATTCTCATCTTGGATGGCTTGACCGATCCCCATAATTTTGGCTCGATTTTACGAACAGCAGATGCGACCAATGTGACTGGTGTCATCATTCCCAAACATCGTGCCGTTGGTGTGACACCTGTAGTGGCTAAAACCTCAACAGGAGCAGTTGCCCACGTTCCCATTACCCGTGTGACCAATCTCAGTCGCACGATTGAGCAGCTCAAAGCACAAGGGTTTTGGATTTTTGGGACAGACATGTCAGGCACGCCGAGTCATCAATGGAATACTTCTGGCAAACTGGCTCTGATTATTGGTAATGAAGGCCGAGGTATGTCAGCCAATCTCAAAAAACAGGTGGATGAAATGATTACCATTCACATGGAAGGCCATGTTCAAAGCTTGAATGCTAGTGTTGCCGCAGCCCTACTTATGTACGAAG
Source organism: Streptococcus sp. sy010 (assembly GCF_007859175.1). NCBI lineage: Bacteria > Bacillati > Bacillota > Bacilli > Lactobacillales > Streptococcaceae > Streptococcus > Streptococcus sp. sy010. The sequence goes on from NZ_VOHO01000002.1 coordinate 126,635, forward strand.
TCTTTCGTAATCGTTTCTAGTTGAGAATAACAGCATCGTTCTATCAGATGATTTTTAACAAATTAGGCCATCAAAAAAACTAGAGTTCTTAGTGACTCTAGTTTTTATTTTGTCTAATCGGTGTTAAACTGATTTTTTGTTTTTCTAGCTTTCATCAGTCCCAAGAGACCAAGTCCTAGGAATGTAAGTAGCTTACTGTCTCGACTGGCTGTTTTTGGCAGTTCCCTTCTTTCAGCTCGAGAGACAGTCGTTTGCGTCAAGGAAGTAGTCGTAGCACTTGGCTGACTGCTATCAACTGTCATAGCTTGATTGACCTTAGCTACTAACTTAGCGTAGTCTTTAGGGTCATGCTGAGCTAGGTGGCGAGGCTTGTTAGAGCTTGCAGTAGCAGTTGAAGGCCTTAGCTCTTGAGAGCTAGGTTGAGTAGGCAGAGAAGAAGTAGCAGATGTTTCACTTGTTGGTGTGTCAACTGGTTTACCTTCAATTGTTTCACTTGTTTGCGTTTCAACAGGTGTTACACTTGTTGGTGTGTCAATGACATCATCAACCATTTCTTGAACATCATAGGTCATGCGAAGACTTTCATAATGTGACTGTAACATCTCATAGACTGAACGCAATTCTTCTAATTTACCTTTTTCACTCTCATAGCTCTTTTCAGCGTCTAAACGTGTGGTTACGGCTGACTCATAAGCTTGTTGAGCTTTTTGTAAATTCTGTTCAGCATTAAGAAGTTCTTCTTTACGTTTCTGACCATTTTCAACTTGGGTTTTAGCGTCTCGCAATTGTTCAGTCAATTTAGATACTGTCTCTTGACTATTATCTAGAACTGCTTTTGCTTGGTCTAATCGGAGTTTTGCACTGTCATATAAAGACTTCAACTCGTTAGCTTTAGCTTTTGCTGTTTGATAATCTAATTGGGCTGTTTCTAATAACATTGCCTTCATCTGATCATCAGCTTTTACAGCTTCTAATAAACCTAATGTTTCAGTTTTTGCATTTTGGGCTTGAACAAGTTCTTGTTTTGCTTTTTCTAATTCTTGTTCAGCCTTTGGTGTCGCTTTTTCTTGAGATAATAAGTCATTATATTTTGTTTCCGCATCTTTTACCGCTTGATTCGCTTCTTTGAGACGTGTAACAAAAGTCGCCAATTCACTTTTAGATGTTTGATGTTGATTTTTAGCTAAACTTAATTGAGCCAAAGCGTTTTGATATGCCGCTTGATCATTTACTGGTTGATAATCATATTTGTGAATTAAGTCATTTTGTTCTTTTTGAGAATCTAAAATTTCAACTTGGTCAGTATAACCTGTTTGAACTAAAACATAATCGGTATAATTTTTACTTTTTTTGTATTTAATTTATAAATATCAATACCTATTGCTGAATTATGTGTTAATGTGTCAAAATGTCCATAGTTTCCAGGTTGATCAAATAATGTAAAACTATTGACAGCGATCACTGTTTGTGATAAAAGATCTTTAAGAGTTGGTTGTTTTTCACTTATTAATGCAAATTGATCTAAATTTTCCCCAACTATATTTTGATTTTTTTCACCTAAGACTTGACGATTGGACGCTTTTATGATGTTATAATCATGTGATTGATAAGTATCTTTTTGATCATACATATCGGCTCGAATCTTTGCAATTTCCATTAGTTTACTATTCAAACTTGTTCGTGGAAATCCTAATTCATCAGCTAAAGCATTATAGGCATCGACATAATATTGATTAATAACTTCAAATTGCTTATCTGTCAAGTTTTCAACATCAATGACGTCATCGCCACCTTCAATATTGTACTTGAGCCAGTCCGCTTTATTTTGAGCCACATCATTTACTTTCAATCCGGATGCTTTCATGACTTGTCTCATGTTCTCAACAGTCTCTGGGCTATAATCGTCATACAAGGCTCTTGCTGCATCCTTAACCTCTTGAGGTAGATTAACGTCAAAACTATATGTCACTAAAGGTTTGACCGATTCTACTTCCGCAGTCTTACTTTCGACCACTTTTTGAGTAGCTAACATCTTTTGATTGGCTACTGAAACATCACTTTCCGCTTGTTTTTCTTGCTCTTTTGATGTCTCAACATTCGATTTCGCTTCTGTAATCGCTTGTTCTAGTTGACTATCAGATTCCTTAGCTTCAACGACCTTATTTTCTGCAACCATGACGGCTGTTGTTTTTTCAATAACCGTTTTTTCAGCCTCTTGTACTTGACTTTCAATCGTAGTCAAATCTTCATTACTCGATTGTAAGGTTTCAATCTTAGTAGCCGCTGCTTCAACTTCAAGTTGTGCCGTTTCATAATTGACTTGAGCGGTGTTTACATCAGTTGTTACGTCATTATAAACAGTTTGATTTTCCTTAACTTGATTTTGTGCGACGTCAATAGCTGTTTCTAAATTTTCTACGGTTGTTTGGGCTGTTGCGATTTCAGTATCAACTTGAGTGATTACTTCTGGTGTCGCATTTTCAGCTTGTGTTTGTGCAGTCGTTAAGGTGTTTTGAGCGACTTCTTCGGCGACAATAGCGTCTTGAAGATTGTTATAGACATAACCGGTTTGAGATTCTTGAAGAACCACATCTGCTGCCGCATTATCAGCATCAGATCTTGCTTGTTCAATTTGTTCTGCGGTAACAACTTCTGCTGGTGTCACGGTTTTAACGGATGATTCAGGAGTTTCCTGAATGGTATCTGCTTTGACTTGTTCGGATGATAGGACAGCAGTCGCCAAAAGACTGCTAGCGATTAGACTAGTTTTTAGGGTCATTTTCTAGTTCTCCATTCTTTTTTTCTGTAGTTAATAGGACGCGATAGATGATTTGACGTTGATTTTTTTGAGTATTTAAATAGGTTTGGCAATATTTGAATACTGCGAAACAAGCAACAGCAAAAATTATTACAAGAAATAGTGTTTTTTGTCTTGTATTGGTATCTGAAAAAATATTAAAACTACTTGCTGCTGTTAAGAATAGGTTGATGAAAGTAAAGAATAAATCTGTATCTTTTTTCTCATCACATTTTTCTTGATAGGTCAGTTCATCAAGAAGCATTTGGTGCTCACTAGCAGTTAGAGGTTTATTTGTCAATGACTCTCTTAACTGTTCTTCCAAGTTTTCTTCATGATATTTATCTGGTATTCTAAGTAGAACTCGAACAGGAATATCGATAAGAAGCAATAATAATACCCATCCAATAGCCCCATAAGATAATGTTTCTGAAGTTAAGGGTATTCCATTTTTTAATAAAATAAATTCTATGATACAGAATGTACCTAGAAATTCTAAACATATAGTTAAAGAAGTTATCAAGGTTTGTTGACAGTTTAGTTTGATTTTCAGGCGTTCATTTAAGAAATCATTATAAATTGAACTCATCTGCTTATCCCACTTATATTTTGACAAAGATAGTTGTCTCCTTTCTTCTTCAAAAAATCGCCATACCACTCTCCTGTCAAGTGGTATGGATGGTATTATAGCTGTTTACCAACACCTATAATACCTATAAACAAATAACCAGCCCTTATTCTTTCAAGAAGTTAAGACAGGCGAAAGTTAGGACAGGAGTAACAGACTTGCCCCGGCGTGAAAGCGTTTAGGCAACCAGTTAAGTATCTTGGCAACAAAAAAGACTAGAAGGGTAGTCTTCTAGTCAGTTTTTTCTTTTAGCTCCAGCTGTTAGGGTACTGGCTACCAGCCACCCAGCCTGTACAAAGGGCAGAGGTGATGTTAAAGCCCCCAGTGTGAGCGTTGATGTCCAGCACCTCGCCAGCAAAGTGCAGCCCTGCAACCTTTTTACTTTCAAGGGTTTTGGGATTGATTTCCTTAAGGTCAACCCCACCCTTTGTGACAAAGGACTTGGCAAGGGACATCTTACCGGTCACATGGATTGGCATGGCCTTAATCTGATCGACCAAGTCAAGCAACTGCTTGGGGTCTAGTTGTTTGACCTTTTCTGGTAGGTCTTGGGCTAAAAAGTCAGCCAGACGCTCAGGCAGTTTTGTCTTGAGGGCATTTTTGAGTGACTTTTCCCTTTCTTTTTCTAAATAGCAGAGCAGGTCATCTGATGTGACTTGGGGGAGAAGATCCAGTCGGAGTTCTTCGCCACCCTTGACAAAACTAGACATGCGAAGGGCAGCCGGCCCAGACAAGCCAAAGTGGGTAAAGAGCAGGTCATGGGTGATGACATGCTTGTCATAGCTTAGAGTAACCTCGTCCAAGGAAATGCCCTGCAGTGCCTTGTGGTTGAAGTCGGTCAAAAGAGGGCTTTCAGCCGACTCAAGAGGCGTCACTGCCAGTTTGAAGTGGCGAGCCACGTCATGCCCAAACCCCGTTGAGCCAGTTGAAGGGTAGGTCTTGCCACCGGTTGTCACAATCACCTGATGACTGGTTAGGCTCTCATCAGCTGACTTGACATGAAAGAGGTCGTCCATCTTTTTGACCGAAACCACTTCGGTTTGGGTCTTAATCCTGGCACCGAGTTCTTGTATTTTGTCTTCCAAGCAAGCGATAATGCTGCGTGACTTATCTGTGACAGGAAACATACGCCCATGATCTTCGACCTTGAGAGCACAGCCATTGTCCTCAAAAAAGTTGATAATGTCATGATTATCAAACTGAGAAAAAACGCTATACAAGAAGCGGCCATTGCCAGGGATACCAGCTAGCAAATCGTCCAAGCTACCGTTGTTGGTGACGTTGCAACGTCCACCACCAGTACCTGCAAGCTTTTTGCCCAAGCGTTTGTTTTTTTCGATAAGGAGGGTTTTCTTGCCATGAAAGGCAGAAGAAATCGTCGCCATCATACCAGCCGGCCCTCCACCAATAACAATCGTATCATAATGTGTCATGCTTTCATTTTACCATAAAGAAAGAGCAATCGCCATCTTTTGCAAAATTGACATAGACAGGCTCTTATGGTAGTATGAATAGTAAGAAAAGTGCAAGAAGAGGAAAAAAATGGGAGTAGAAAAAACCGTCAGCGAGCTGGCTGAAATCTTGGGTGTCAGTCGCCAAGCTGTCAATAATCGTGTGAAAAATCTACCAGATGAAGACCTTGAAAAAAATGAAAAAGGGGTCACTGTGGTCAAGCGTAGTGGCTTGATTAAGCTAGAAGAAATTTACAAAAAGACGATTTTTGAAGATGAGCCAGTTAGTGAGGAAACCAAGCAGCGTGAACTGATGGAGATTCTTGTCGATGAGAAAAATGATGAGATTGCAAGGCTCTATGAACAACTCAAGGCCAAGGACATCCAGATTGAGAAAAAAGATGAGCAAATTCGTGTCAAGGATGTTCAGATTGCTGAAAAAGACAAGCAACTGGATCAGCAGCAGCAACTAACTGCCAAGGCGATGGCTGACAAGGACACGCTCAAGTTGGAATTAGACGAAGCCAAGGCAGAAGTGGATCAGGCTAGAACGCAAGTGGAAGAGATTCAGACCAAGGTTGAGGAGAAAAAAGGCTTTTTCGGTCGTTTGTTTGGTCGTAAGAAGTAAAAGACTGGGTAAAGCTAGTCTTTTTTGATTAAAAAGGAGAAACCAATGCAGAAACTAAGTGAGTATGTTGCTTTTGATTTAGAATTTAATACGGTAGATGGTGTCAGTCATATCATTCAATTGTCTGCGGTTGCCATGCTTGACGGTCGGGAACTTGCTCAGTTTGATTCCTATGTCTATTCTGAAGTGCCTTTGCAGAGTTTTATCAATGGCTTGACAGGTATTACCCAGGAGAAGATTGAACAAGCACCGACCTTGGAGCAGGTCTTGGCTGATTTTGCTGACTTTGTAGGGGAGAAGGCTTTGATTGGCTACAATGCTCATAAGAGTGACCTGCCTCTTTTGTTGGAAAATGGTTTGGACTTAAGTCACCAATATGCCCTTGATGTCTTTGACCAAGCCTTTGATAGACGCAGTAGTGACTTGAATGGCATTGCCAATTTGAAATTGCAAACAGTCGCTGAACAATTAGGCATTTCTGGGAAAGGACATGATAGCTTGGAGGACGCAAGAATGACGGCTCTTATCTATGAAAAATTTTTAGAATTTGATGAGAATAAGGCGCTGCTTGAACGACAAGAAACAGCAGTCAGTCATCCCTTTGCTAGTTTAGATTTGAGTTCATGGTTGGACTAAAAAACTCACCTGTTATCAGGTGAGTTTTTATGTGGGCTTAAAATGGTAATTTACCAGCAAAAGCACCCAGTGTTTTTTGAGTTGCGGCATCAATCTGTTGCAGAGCGTCATTGACAGCTTGTGTGGTCATGTCTTGCAAGGTTTCAAGATCGTCTGGGTCAACCACATCAGCCTTGAAGTCAATGCTCACTAGTTTTTTATCGCCAGTAAAGGTTGCAACCACCAAATCTTGAGCAGATTTGCCAGTGAAACTGGTTGCAGCAAGTTCAGCTTGGCTCTTTTCCATTTGCTTTTGTAGTTTTTGTGCCTGACGCATCATGTTTTGCATATTCATCATAAGATTTCTAAAATTCCTTTCTTAGTAAGGGATTAAGCCTTGTTGGTTAGTGATAGTACGCTACTGGATGAACAACATGAGTCATCTAATAGCATACTTTACTGTTATCATTATATCATGTTTAGGGTGTAACTCAAACTCTAGGCTAGTTTTTGTTTTTTCATCAATTTAGTTTATACTGTCTAACTAGATTATTTACCTCTGCCCAAAAGTCGCAAGCTAGTCTGACGAGTTAAGGCCTGTCTGCCCAAAATGGGCAGACGTCCTCACAGTTGTGATGATCTTATTTCCAAAGGAAGTTGTCCTCCTCACAAATTTTGTTAGATCTGCCCATTTTGGGCAGAGCAGCTCATAGGGTTTTTGTGTCTGTTTCCAAAGGGAATCAATTGTTCGATGAGTTTTTTGGTAAAAATTCTTAGGTGCTACTCGCTGTTTATCAGAAACGAAGGTAGAGAGAAGAGTGAATTCAAAAGAATTAACAAAACTCCCTATCGGAATGATAGGAAGTTTATAGTTAGAAACGGTATTTTTTAATTTAATATGTTAAGGAGCTCCAAAACCACCACGTCCGCCAGGGCCAGTTGCGATAATTTCTGTTTGTTTTTCTCCGTTAACGATGACAGTCCCACCAGTCATCTCGGCTTGAACATCGTAGTCAAAGGCAGATTGGGCAGTAATGTTAAGTTGTCCACCTGAGATGTAGATGCTGCCATTGGCATCAATAGCGTCTGTATCGCCTGCTCCAACTTCAACAGTGATGTCACCACCAGTGATTTTGATAAAGACATCAGATGTGAGCGTACTTGAGGCATTGATGGCATCATCAGTGGCATAAAGTTTCAAGGTGCCACCATTTATGGTTACAGTTGCTCCTTCTAGAGCTTCCGTGGCATTTTGCACAAGGATGTTACCACTATCAATGGTCAAGTGTGATTCAGCCTTAATGGCATCGTCACCTGCCGTCACGCTAATGTCGCTATTTGCAATATAGGTGATTCCCTTACTCAAATCTTCGTCATTAGTGGCTTTTAAACCGTCGCCTCCAGCAGTGACTTGAATCTTTCCGCCTGTAATTGTCAATTCATCTTTACCACGGATACCGTCATCAGCTGCCTCAACAGTGATTTGACCAGATAAGATGGCCAGACGATCGTTAGAAACAATCCCGTCTTGATAGCTTCCCTTGACGGTCAAGCTACCATTTCCTGTAAGCGTCAAATCGTCCTTAGAATAAAGAGCTCCCTCAATGCTGCTATCTGAGTGTTTACTGCTATCAGTGATGGTGTTTTCGGTATTATCTTGTAATTCCACGACAAGATTGTCAGCCGATTGAACATAAAGGGCAGCATTGTCCTGACTGGAAATATTGGCACCTGCTAATATCAAACGAACGTTTCCAGTGGTATTGACAACTACCCCCTTGGTTGTCGTTCCTGTCAGCGTATAGGTTCCAGGTTCTGTGATGGTGAGTGTGTCTTGTCCAAGTTCAATCGTTTTAGAAGGGAGAGAGTCCCAAGCAATCTCGCTCACACTAGTTTGTAGAGTTGTTTGTTGAGTGGAAGTTGCTGTCGTTGTTGCCGTTGATTGTGCTTGACAGGCTGCGAGGGTCAAGGTTGAGGTCAATAATAGACTGGCTAGGGCTTTTTTAGTTCGATGTGATAATGGTAAAAACATGATAATCTCCTTGTGTTCTAGTGATATTCTATAAGCCACCCTTATTGGGGTTGGTGCCAAGAATAATGGCTAAGTTGCGATTGCGAATGCGTAGGTCATTGATAAAGGCTCTACGATCCATTTGCTTAGGCAATTCCAAGTGGTAATTTAATTCAAAAATTGACCCCATATTTTTCAGCCGAATGCTTTCTAAGGTTGCTTTCACCTGATATTGTTCAAAGACAGGTTGTAAGACAGTTTCGTGTTCAAGATCTTCTGGCATCGAAATAGTTAGGTATTGGCTGCTATTACTTGGATCAAAAAGGGCGAGATGATGAAGTAGCAATAACACGATAGACACAAAGCAGGCCGCAAATAGTGCCACAAAGACATAGCCTGTTCCGATAATCAAGCCCATAGTCATGGCCGCAAAAACACTGATTAGCTCACGAGAAGTCCCTGGCATCGAACGAAAACGAATCAAGCTGAATGTTCCCATGATAGCCACACCAGTTCCTAGATTGCCTGATGTCATCATAATCACGAACTGAACCAAAATAGGTAGGGTGACAAGGGTAATGGCAAAGTTTTTCGAGTAATGTGTGGTTTTAGCATGTACCCCTGCCACCATAACGCCTACCAAAAGAGCAACGGTAGAAGTGATGGTTAAAGCTGACAAGGTCACTCCTTGAGCTAAGATTGAATCAAACATGAATGAGTTCTTCCTTTCTTGCTTTAGTAAAAATCTTTCCATACTTAGAAAAAGATTGTGGGTAAATGCAATGTTGCGAGAGGTAGTCAACCAACCAGTCAGGCAGGCCTTCTTTGGTTTTGATTTCCATGATAATTCGTGGTTCATCAAAATGAGGCGTCATGCTAGTATCGGAAAATAAATCTAAATTGGTCGTTGATGAGCGTAATCGTTCATCAAAGGTAATGCGTAGGTCAGAGGACGCTTCTTTAGCCATATAAGACGTCCGATTGTAAATAATGAAAATCTTTGGAGCGAGTTGTTTTTCTTGAAATAAATAGAGGAGTTCTCTAGCGATTTGACTATCAGGGAGTTGCTTTTTATCAAGAAAAGTTTGGTAGTCGTCTTGACTGATAATAATACGGCGTTTGAAAACCGTACCATAGATTTTTGATTTGATTTCTAAAAATACTTGGTCAGTCCCAGCATAGTGGCGCGCTCTGACCTTGCATTTATAATCTGTTCCATGAATCGAATTGATAATCATCTCATCATGGATATTATCAAAATAAACCGTGTTATTTTGTGTCTTGAAGTAAGGGTCAGGTAGCATGCGTTCTTGTAAAAAGAGCGTAAGCTGTTCGTATTCTGCTTGATTTAGCAGGTACTTTTTTTCTTTTCGCTTAAAAAAATCTTTTGCCATATACGACTTTCTATGATTAAGATAACTCAAGCATAGCAACGAAAACTTTAACTTATCTTAATCTTTCTGAAAGAAACGGAAAAATTTTCATATTTTTGACATACTACTGAAAATATGGGGGGGGGAGTAAGTGGTTTTTGTTGGTATTTTTAGGAGATTAGATTGCATGACAATAGCTTTTTGAGTAGGTCTATGCTATAATAAAAACATAAAGAAAACGATTACAAAAAGAAGGGAAAGATTATGAGTCGAGATTCTCCAAAAGATAAATCGATAGCAGTTTCGTTACAAATATGGTGGAACACCTAATTCATGTAATGGTTACTAAGGAAACAACATAATATGAAAGCACGTTATAAGGAAAAAATTGTAGATGTTTGGGAAATTGGTAGAGATACTGAGCAACCTGAATGGGTACAAGACGCTTTTACAAAAAAATACATTTGCTGGGTAGATAATCATGTGAGAATTTTAATGGCTGGCTTAAAACCTTCTTTGAAAACTAACTTCAAAATTGGGGCAACAGGAACAGCTGGGGGTGGTTTTGCAGGTTATGGCATTTATGTTTTAGGCTATCCAGGTGACTATTTAGATTTGACGAATCAGAAAGTGATATCTGCTAAAACTTTTAAGAAAAAGTATTACAGTTTATAATGGTAGTTTAGAAAGTCAGGACTCAGTATGAGCAGAAAGGTTAAAGAGTATAAAATCTGACAATAATAGAAATGCTTCAAATAATTATTGTTTTAATATTTTTTCCTAATGCAACAATGGGTTTATTTAATACTGGTCGAGAATTAGGTGGAGCGATTATCAGTTTATTTTAGTAGGATTACTACTGGCAATACAATTGTATTTTCAAAAGGAGATATTAGCTATGAACGAATTGATTAACAACAAGTATTTTCAATCTATATTGATAGGTGTTGGTGCAGGTGCAATAGTTGGATTGTTTGGAATTGTTCCAGTCATTTGGTATTTAATTGTTGTCATTTTTATAAAAGTCATAAAGAAAGCGATAAGTAGGAGGGGAACTTATGACAATCACAGGTAAAAAAGTATTTCAGGCGATTTATATTTTAAATTTATTATTCCATTGTGTTTTTCTTACCTATCAGTTCCGTCAGACAGGCAACGTTGAGCCTAATTATCTACTAGTAACAATCATGAGTGTGATTAGTACAACAGTGATTTTAATATCAATTAAACATACAGAAAAGTCATAAAAAACCATTGCTCTTGAAAAAGGATAACCTCATAATGGTAATTATATTTTTTATAACAATTGTATTGGTTCAATTCTATATCATTTATAAAACGGTAAAACAATCTAATAAAGTTAAAGATTTTGATTCTCTATCTAGTATTAACGCATTTCTATTATTATTTCTGGCCTCTAAAAATTTAGTATTTGTTTGGTTTGCTTATTTGGTCTTTATGTTAACCATTTTGTTTTTAAATGACAATTGTTCCTAATATGTTATTGTGACGTATTCTATTATGGTAAACAGTTAGGCGGTGTATTAGTTATGGGACAAATTGATTATTTAAAATGGATTTTAATCGCTATTGTTGTGGTCTTTTGGATTTATACGATTATTTGTGACATTATTCTTCAAAAGAATTATCAAAAAACAGCTTTTTTTCAAGCGTTTATTTCTGCTTTTATTGTCGAACATAATGTGAGTGATAAAGTTAATTCTTTTTCGATTATTGTATTTTTAATTTTTGTTCTGATCTACTTTGATTTTAAAAAGAATAATAAGTATTGATTTGGATAAAATTTTGCCTAGATAAAGGAGGAAAAGAGGTGAAAATGAAATACCTACCAGAATTACTTGCTTTTATCATCATGTTAGCGTATCTAGTGTTAACCGTTTTGAATGATACAAAGATCTATCCAATGCCTCAATGGCTACAAGTTTTTGATCCAACGTTACTGATACTAAATGGGGTGTTGTTGATTATGATTAGTAGAGAAATACGGGGGAAATGATGTCACTTGATTTGAAACTCTTTACGCTACTGGTTGTGGTAGTCTATTTAATATTTAGGTTAAAAAATTCGGCTGAGTCAGAGTTATTCATCTCTAAGTTTGCCATTGCCTTTCTAGTGGGTTTTACTATTGTTAATGAAGTAATTTCGATGATTTATCAATTAACTCATTAGTAAAAAAGCTGAGCAGAAAAGCTTGGCTTTTTTCTTGTTTTATCTTTGGTTTTTACTATAAAAAAGCGAATAGATAGATAGAAAGGAGAAATAAAATGAATACATTAGAAACGTTAAATCATGTCAATACAAATGTTTTAAATCTTTCAGATCAGGAATTGATGAAAGTGGAAGGTGGTATTCTTCCAATTGCTGTAGCAGCAACAATTATTTCTGGTTCAGCTTTTGCTGGTTTTAGTGCAGGAATTGCTGTTGGTTTATCACGAAATAAACGTTAATTAAGAGGTGTAGTATGACAAAAGAGATTAATCCGAATATTTCAGCAATGATTATTGCTGTAGCATCATGGATTGGATTACTTGTAGGTGTGTGTTTGGGATTGAATTAAATTATTTGAATAATAGGATCATAAAGGAGTTAAATCATGGAATTGATGAATAAATTTGAAGAAATGACGACGGAAGAACTTGCAACTGTTGATGGTGGAATGGGCGTTTTGGCAGTTATTGGCTATTCTGTTCTAGCCGGAACAGGAGCGGGTATTGTCGGCTATGGAGTGGCTAGAATTTTTGGGTAGAATGTTCAAGTTACTAAGAATTTAGCGACCTGACTTCCCCGTCATGTTGCTTTTTTAGTTTTTATATTACAATAAGAGTATAAAGAAAACGAATATACAAAATGAGAGAAAGAACTATAAGTTATATTTTTTACTAAAGTAATCATAATAAATGCTATTACTAAGCATCTTATTTGAAAAGGAGTATAAAATGAATAAATCAAAGTATATGAATCATTTCAATGTTAATTTTATAGAATTATCAGAACAGGAAATAGTAGAATCTAGCGGAGGTGGTTTACATAAGATGCCAGCCTATCTCTATGGAGCAATTTTCGGAGGTACAGCTCCGACAGGATTAGTGTATGCTAATCGATTGATGAAATAGTAACAACAAAGATAATAGTTTTATTAACAATTTTGTATTTTCTTAATTGATAACTAATCTTATAGTTAAATATTGTGATTCAAAAGCGAATAGATAAGATAGAAAGGAGAACGTAATGAGTAGAGACTCACCTTACAAAAATATGAACATTATTTAATTTTATAGCATGATAAAGGAGAAATACAATGAATAAATTAGAACGTATGGATAATTTGACTATTGATTTTGTAGAACTATCAGAACAAGAATTAATTAAAATGGATGGTGGACTTGCACCAATTGTTATTGGTGGAGTTGTGGTTGGATGGAAAGTTATAGGAGGTGTAGGAGCTGTTATTGGTACTGGTCTTGCAGTTGGTGCAGCAGCTGGTTATTATGCTAATAGACCGTAAAGATAGAGAGGTGAATAATGGAAATGAAATATTTACCAGAGTTTACTATTTTTATTAGTTCATTAATTTATTTAATTCTGTATATTTTAAATGATTTGAATATCTATAGACCACCTCAATGGATACTGTCTGTAGATATGACGTTTATATCATTAATTTGTTTATTGGTAGTTATCATCTATAGAGAAGTAGGAGGAAAATAAGATATGTATAATTTTGATCATTTAACAGAAGAAGAGCTTTTGAATATTGAAGGCGGTATTGAACCGATTACAGTAGGTATAGGTCTAGGAAGTTTATTTATTTCAGCAGTAAAAATTGGTTATGATTTTGGAAGAGATTTAGCGAGACGTGGAAGATAATTTACATAATCTATTAACGTATCAGTTTGAATTGGAAAATGGGATGAGTTATCACCCCGATTATTAGTAAAAAAGCTGAAATTTTCAGCTTTTTTACTAATGATTAGGTGAAAATAAAACGCGTGTTGCTAAGTATATATTATAGGAGTATCTATGAAATTTAGAAAAAAACACTATCGACCTCAAGTGGATATGAGGGATTGTGGGGTTGCGGCTTTAGCCATGATTTTTGGCTATTATGGCTCTTATTATTCCCTAGCAAGATTGAGAGAGCTTGCTAAGACGACTCAAGAAGGAACGACAGCCTATGGTTTGGTCAAAGTAGCTGAGGGAGAGGGATTTGAAACACGAGCCATCAGAGCAGATATGACCTTGTTTGATGAAGACATCATCTATCCCTTTATCGCCCATGTTTTAAAAAATGGTAATCTCATGCACTATTATGTCGTGACTGGTTGTGATAAGGATAGTATTTATATTGCAGACCCAGATCCTGCAATTAAGATGACTAAGTTGCCTCGTCAACGTTTTGAAAAAGAATGGACAGGAGTTGCTCTGTTCATGGCACCAAGTCCTAACTATACCGTTCATCAAGATAAAAAAGATAGTTTATTCTCATTTGTTCCGTTGTTGGCACGTCAGAAAGGATTGATCGCAAATATTGTGATTGCGACATTGTTGGTGACCATCATCAATGTTTTAGGGTCGTATTATTTACAATCTATTATTGACACTTATATTCCCGAGCAATTGAAGAATACGTTAAGTATCATCTCTTTTGGTTTGGTTGTCGTGTATAGCCTTCAACAACTACTTTCTTATGGTCAGGAATATCTGTTGTTAGTCTTAGGGCAACGTTTATCAATTGATGTGATTTTGTCTTATATCAAACATCTTTTTAATCTCCCCATGTCTTTTTTTGCCACACGTCGAACAGGAGAAATTATCTCTCGTTTTACGGATGCTAACTCTATTATTGATGCTTTGGCAAGTACGATTTTATCAATTTTCTTAGACTTTTCTATTATTCTCGTTATGTCATGTGTGCTATTTTCTCAAAATAGTTACCTGTTTTTGATTAGCTTGATGGCTTTACCGGTCTATACAGCGATTATTTTTGCTTTTATGAAACCATTTGAGCGAATGAATCAAGAAACGATGGAAGCTAATGCAGTTTTGTCATCATCAATCATTGAAGATATTAATGGTATTGAGACGATTAAATCGTTAACCAGTGAAAAACAGCGTTATCAAAAGATTGATAAAGAGTTTGTCGATTATTTGAAAAAATCTTTTGCTTATAACAGAGCAGAAAGCATTCAAAAAAATTTGAAAAAATTAGCTCAACTTTTACTCAATGTCGGCGTGCTTTGGCTAGGTGCTTATCTGGTTATGGATAACAAGATGTCATTAGGACAATTGATTACCTATAATTCCTTGTTAGTCTATTTTACCAATCCATTAGAAAATCTAATCAATTTACAAACCAAATTGCAAACTGCCAAGGTGGCGAATAATCGTCTGAATGAGGTTTATTTGGTTGAGTCTGAATTTAAAAATAAAAAGATCATTACAGAGTTGTCTAATTGTCAAGGAAATATTACGTTTAAAGATGTTAGTTACAAGTATGGTTATGGGAGAGATGTACTGACTGATATTAATTTAACGATTAAATCAGGAAGTAAACTAGCTTTTATTGGGGTGTCTGGTTCTGGTAAAACAACCTTGGCTAAGATGTTGGTTAATTTTTTTAATCCCACAAAAGGGAATATTTTCTTAGACCATATTGATTTAGAAGATATTGATAAAACGGCGCTTCGTCGTTATATCAATTATTTACCCCAACAACCTTATATTTTTAATGGAACGATTTTAGAAAATTTATTACTAGGTGCTAAGGAAGGAACGAGTCAAGAAGATATTTTTCGAGCTGTTGAATTAGCTGAAATTCGTTCAGATATTGAAAATATGCCACTCAACTATCAAACAGAGTTGACAACTGATGGGGCAGGGATTTCAGGTGGTCAACGTCAACGAATCGCATTGGCGAGAGCTTTACTGACAGATTCGCCAATTTTGGTTTTAGATGAAGCGACAAGTAGTTTGGATGTATTGACTGAAAAGAAAATTATTGATAATTTGTTGGCATTGGATAAGACTGTGATTTTTATTGCACATCGTTTGACGATTGCGGAACGTTCAGATAATATCGTTGTACTTGATAAGGGGCGAATAATTGAAGAAGGGAATCATCAAGAGTTATTGAAACGGGATGGTTTCTACGCACATTTGGTTAATAGTTAGGCGAAAGGAAGTAGAAAATGTATGAAGAATTACTAGAGAGTTCAGAGTTTTATCAGAGGCGTTATCATAATTTTGCCAGTAAGATTATCGTCCCAACCTTTATTTTATTTCTTTTTGTAGGCGTTTTTCTATGTTTCATGAAAAAGGAAATTAGCCTTAAAACGTCTGCTACAGTAGAACCTTATCGTGTGATTGCTCATATTCAATCAACCAGTAACAATAAAATAAAATCTAACTATCTTCAAGAAAATAAACTTGTCAAAGCAGGAGAGGTTTTGGTGGAATATGAAGCATTACCTGAAATGACTATATCTGCAGTTGAAGATGGTTTCATGCATTTGAGGTCAGATGTGTCCCAAAATCAAATTATTCCTGAAGGGACACAAATTGCTAGCTTGTATCCTATTTTAGAAAAAGAAAAGAAAGTTAATATGGTATCTTATATCTCTTCTCGTGATATTTCTAAACTTTCTATTGGAGATATTCTTAGATTTCAGATGACAGATTCGTCTAATAAAGCAGTGACCATCAAATCAAAAATTAGTAATATTGATAGTATTGCCACACAAACAGAAGCTGGAAATTTCTTCAAAATCATTGCAGAAACAGAGGTTTCAGATAAAGAAATTACTGCTTTAAGGTATGGTATGGAAGGTACTGTGACGATTGTGACAGGTCAATCAACATATTTTGATTATTATGTCAATCGATTTTTTAATCAATAAGAAAAGCAAGATCATAAAAACACGCTATTTTACATTAAAAAAATTGCAATTCTTGAAGTAATGTGTTATCATACAAAGGTCGGTGTTTTCCGATAATACTCATCTCAAATGGATTGTGGGTCTGTTGCCGTTATGGTGGATTTGCGAGTTTAAGTTTGGGAGAGGCAAAAACATATTAAAAGGAGAAATACTCATGGCAGTAATTTCAATGAAACAACTTCTTGAGGCTGGTGTTCACTTTGGTCACCAAACTCGTCGCTGGAATCCTAAGATGGCTAAATACATCTTTACAGAACGTAATGGTATTCATGTTATCGACCTTCAACAAACTGTAAAATTGGCTGATCAAGCATACGACTTCATGCGTGATGCAGCAGCAAACGATGCAGTTGTTTTGTTTGTTGGAACGAAAAAACAAGCAGCAGAAGCTGTAGCAGAAGAAGCAGCTCGTGCAGGTCAATACTTTATCAACCATCGTTGGTTGGGTGGAACCCTTACTAACTGGGGAACAATCCAAAAACGTATTGCACGCCTTAAAGAAATCAAACGTATGGAAGAAGAAGGAACTTTTGACCTACTTCCTAAGAAAGAAGTTGCACTTCTTAACAAACAACGTGCTCGTCTTGAGAAATTCTTGGGTGGTATCGAAGATATGCCACGCATTCCAGATGTAATGTACGTTGTTGACCCACATAAAGAACAAATCGCTGTTAAAGAAGCTAAAAAACTTGGTATTCCAGTTGTAGCTATGGTTGATACAAATGCTGATCCAGATGATATCGATGTGATCATCCCAGCTAACGATGATGCAATCCGTGCTGTTAAATTGATTACAGCTAAATTGGCTGATGCTATCATCGAAGGTCGTCAAGGTGAGGATGCAGTTGTTGAATTTGAAACAGCAGCAGAAGCTGATTCAATCGAAGAAATCGTTGAAGTTGTTGAAGGCGACAACGCTTAATCAGCTCGATAAAATTTGAAATTAGACCAAACGGGGCAAAGCTAACCGCTCTGTCTCCGTTTTTTATTGAAACAATATTTGGAGGATGAAAAATGGCAATTACAGCAGCTCTCGTTAAAGAATTGCGTGAAAAATCAGGTGCTGGCGTTATGGACGCTAAGAAAGCTCTTGTTGAAACTGATGGTGACATTGATAAAGCGATTGAATTGCTTCGTGAAAAAGGAATGGCTAAGGCAGCTAAAAAAGCTGACCGTGTAGCGGCTGAAGGTTTGACAGGTGTTTATGTTAACGGTAATGTTGCAGCAGTTGTTGAAGTGAATGCTGAAACAGACTTCGTTGCTAAAAATGCTCAATTCGTTGAGTTGGTCAACACAACAGCTAAAGTTATTGCAGAAGGTCAACCTGCTGACAATGAAGCAGCTCTTAAATTGGTAATGCCTTCAGGTGAAACACTTGAAGAAGCTTATGTGAACGCAACTGCAACAATCGGTGAAAAAATTTCATTCCGTCGTTTTGCCTTGGTTGAAAAAACAGACGCTCAAGCCTTTGGTGCTTACCAACATAATGGTGGTCGTATCGGTGTTATCACTGTTATCGAAGGTGGTGACGAAACACTTGCTAAACAAGTATCAATGCACGTTGCAGCAATGAAACCAACTGTTTTGTCTTACACTGAACTTGACCCACAATTTGTTAAAGATGAGTTGGCTCAATTGAACCATAAGATTGAACAAGATAATGAAAGTCGTGCGATGGTTGACAAACCAGCTCTTCCACTTCTTCAATATGGTTCAAAAGCTCAATTGACTGATGACGTCATTGCTCAAGCAGAAGAAAGCATCAAGGCTGAATTGGCAGCAGAAGGTAAACCAGAGCAAATCTGGGATAAAATCTTGCCAGGTAAAATGGATCGCTTCATGCTTGACAATACACAAGTTGACCAAGCTTATACACTTCTTGCACAAGTTTATATCATGGACGACAGCAAGACAGTTGAAGCTTACCTTGAGTCAGTAAATGCTAAGGCTGTTTCATTTGCTCGTTTTGAAGTAGGTGAAGGCATCGAGAAAGCATCTAACGACTTTGAAGCAGAAGTTGCAGCAACTATGGCAGCAGCCCTAAATAACTAGGAAAACTAAAAGTTCTAGCTTAGCTAGGACTTTTTGATTTGTTGGCGTAAAATACGAATTTATGATAGAATAGTCAAATAAGGTCAAGTTCTTAGAAAGGGGGACGTATGGTAAATAAAAGCACATCTGATAATATTGAAGAATACATAAAGAAAATATTACTCCAAGAGGGAATTGCTGAAATTCGTCGTTCTAGCTTGGCAGATTTTTTTCAAGTTGTCCCTAGTCAGATTAACTATGTCATTAAAACTCGTTTTACCGAAAATCGTGGTTACATGGTAGAAAGTAAGCGTGGTGGTGGTGGCTATATTCGAATTGCCAAGGTCACTTTTTCAGATAAACATAAATTGTTGAGTAATCTGAGAGAATCTCTAGGACTGAGAGTTAGTCAAACAGTTTTTGCGGATTTGATACAGTATCTTTTTGATGAAAAAATCATTAGTCAACGTGAAGGTGAGATGCTATTAGCAACTAGTTGTGATGAGGTGTTAGGTCAAGACGCTCCAGCAATTCGTGCACGTATGTTAGACAAACTATTACAACGATTAGATAGAAAAGGACAATAATAAGTGATGACACATCAGTATTCACTAAAAATGCAGGAAATTTTTGGCTTGGGTCAATTTATTGCGGTCAGTTTTAAGAGTAAATTTTTAGAAAGTTGGCATATTCTTTTGGCAATGACCGCAACAGAAGGTTCTGTTGCTGCACTTAGTTTTTTAGAATATGATCAAGAAGTTCCTCTTGAGCGTTATCAAGATGCCGCGATTGAAATGATAGGACAAGAACCTGAGGAAACGAATCTTGGTTTTTCTTTTGTGTCTCAATCTCAAGCCTTGAGTCGTCTGTTAGATTATGCTAGTGAGATTTGTGCAGTGACCTCAAACAAAGAGATTGGTTCAGAACATGTCTTGGAAGCAATTTTACTAAGTGAGGATACAGTTGCTTTTAGATTGCTGCAATTGGTTGGTTTTGATCGTAATGTTGAACAAGGTGAAATGGTTAAAATCCATGATTTGCGAAAGACTGTTGAAGCCTATGCTGGCTTTACTAAGGAGCAGATCAAAGCAATTCGTGAGTTAAAGGTACCAAAAAAAGCTAAAAAAGGTGGCTTTTCAGAGATGATGAAGCCAGTGTCAACGGCAGGTGAATTAGAAGAGTTTACTCGTGATTTAACAGCTTTAGCTCAAGCAGGTAGGTTGGATCCAGTTATTGGTCGGCAAGAAGAAATTACTCGCATGATTCGTGTGCTTAGTCGTAAAAGCAAGAACAATCCTGTTCTCGTTGGTGAAGCGGGAGTGGGTAAAACCGCTTTAGCTTATGGCTTGGCACAACGTATTGTGGCAGGTAAAATTCCTTATGAATTACAAGATTTTCGTGTTTTAGAATTAGATATGATGACCGTTTTGGCTGGAACTCGTTTTCGTGGTGATTTTGAAGAACGCATGAATAAGATTATTGCGGATGTTGAGACAGACGGCAAGATCATTCTTTTTATTGATGAGCTGCATACCATTATGGGTTCAGGTAGTGGCATGGAAGGTACTTTAGATGCGGCAAATATTCTTAAGCCAGCTCTTTCTCGTGGGTATCTTCGTTTGGTAGGGGCGACTACTCAAGATGAATATCAAAAACATATTGAAAAAGATGCAGCCCTTTCTCGTCGTTTTGCTAAGATTACTTTGGAAGAGCCAAGTATTGAAGAAACTTATCAGATTCTTTTAGGTGTTAAAGAAACTTATGAAAGCTATCATCGGGTTGTTTTATCTGATGATGTGGTCTTAACAGCTGTTAAGGCAGCCCACCGTTACCTAACAAGCAAGAGATTACCTGATTCGGCCTTGGATTTGTTGGATGAAACCAGTGCAACTGTTCAAACCATGATTAAAAAAGAATTAGGTAGTCATCTAACGGCTTTAGATCAGGCCTTTTTAGCGGCAGATATGAAACAAGCTAAGGCTCTATTTAAGCAAGTAGATGAGCAAGATAAGTTGATGAAGCCAATTGAAGTGACATCAGCTGATGTGATGAAAACTTTAAGTCGTTTGTCAGGTATTCCTGTTCAAAAATTAAGCCAAGCGGATAATAAACGTTATTTAACTCTCGAAAAAGAGTTGCATAAGCGAGTAATCGGTCAAGAACAAGCCGTTTCAGCTATTGCTCGTGCCATTCGTCGTAATCAGTCTGGAATCCGAACAGGTAAGCGACCGATTGGCTCTTTCATGTTTTTGGGGCCGACAGGTGTTGGTAAAACAGAATTGGCTAAGGCCCTGGCTGCCTTATTATTCGATGATGAATCAGCTCTTATTCGTTTTGACATGAGTGAATACATGGAAAAATTTGCGGCAAGTCGTTTGAATGGGGCGCCACCAGGTTATGTTGGCTATAATGAAGGTGGAGAGTTGACAGAAAAAGTGAAAAATAAACCTTATTCTGTTTTACTTTTTGATGAGATTGAAAAAGCTCATCCAGATGTGTTTAACTTGCTGTTACAAGTTCTAGATGATGGTGTCTTGACAGATAGCCGTGGTCGTCGAGTTGATTTTTCAAATACCTTGATTATCATGACCAGTAATTTGGGAGCGACAGCTCTGCGTGATGATAAAACCGTTGGTTTTGGGGCAAGGGATTTGAGTCAAAATCATACAGCTATGGAAAAACGTATTTTGGAAGAGTTGAAAACGTCTTATCGTCCAGAATTTTTGAATCGTATTGATGACAAATTGGTTTTCCATAGTTTGACGGAAGATAATCTTTTTGCGATTGCTAAATTGTTGATTCAGCCTTTGGTGGTTCATTTAGCAGAACAAGATATTGTGCTTAAAGTCCAACCTGCTGCCTTGAAACATTTGGCTAAAGATGGTTATGATGTGGAGATGGGAGCTCGCCCTCTACGACGTACTATTCAAACTCAGGTGGAAGATAAGTTGGCAGAATTGATTCTAGGCGGAGAGTTAACGGCTGGTCAAACGCTGAAAGTTGGCTTAAGCAAGAATAAATTAAAATTTGATATTATCTAAGAAAACTGAGATAACTTCTCAGTTTTTTTAATTGATTTTAAGCATAAAAAAGAGTGCCGTTTGGCACTCTTTTGGAGATCTATGAAAAACAAATAATATTTCGGATGAGCTTAGTATAAGTGATGAAACTTAAGTCTAACTTAAATTAACCTACCGACGCGCTGAAGCAAAAATCTCATCAACTTCTGCTAAACTTTCTGCACGAGAAACAGCACCACGAATCTTGGCAGCTCCTGACGTTCCACGCAGATAGTGTGGTGCAAGCCCACGAAATTCACGAACGGCAATGTGTTCGCCTTTAAGTTTAACAAGGCGACGTAGGTGTTCATAGGCGATGTCCAATTTCTTTTCAAAAGGTAAATCTGGTAGGATTTCCCCTGTTTCAAAATAGTGGTTGATCTGAGTGAAGATGTAAGGGTTGTTCATGGCAGCTCGGCCAATCATGACAGCGTCAGCACCGATTTCCTCAATCATAAATTTAGCTTCTTCAACGCTACGAATGTCTCCATTAGCCATAAAAGGAATCTTAGTTAGGGCTTTAGCAACCTTGGCTAAGGTTGCGTGATCACAAGTGCCAGTGTACATCTGTTCGCGTGTTCGTCCGTGCATGGCAAGGGCAGATACACCAGCAGATTCGGCAGCTAAGGCATTCTCGACTGCTAAAGAAGCGTCAGCCCAACCTGTTCGCATTTTGACCGTTAGAGGAATGTCAAGTACAGATTGAACCTTGTTAATAACAGAATAAATTTTTTCAGGGTCTTTGAGCCATTTAGCACCAGCTTCATTTTTAACAATCTTATTCACAGGGCATCCCATGTTGATGTCAACAATATCTGTTTTGGTATTTTCTTGGATGAATTCGGCTGCACGAGCTAGACTGTCGCCGTCACTACCAAATAGCTGAATAGAAACTGGATTTTCCCCATCTTCGATATGAAGCATGTGCAAGGTTTTTTCATTATTGTACTGGATTCCTTTGTCTGAAACCATTTCCATAACGACTAGACCAGCACCAAACTCCTTGGCGATGGTACGAAAGGCAGAGTTAGTCACGCCAGCCATTGGGGCAAGAATGGTCCGATGAGGGATTTCTACATTGCCAATCATAAATGATGAATTAAGCTTTGTCATTGATTAAATTCTCCAAATCTGTTTCGGTAAAGTAATAATTTGTGCCACAGAATTGGCAGTTGATTTCTGCTCCGTGGTCTTCGTCTTTCATCTCTTGTAAATCTGCTTTTGGCAGGGTGATGAGGGCCTGCTCAAAACGCTCTTTAGAACAATCACAAACAAAAGCAAGCTCGCTTTCTGTAAGACGCTTGTATTCGTCTTCGCCGTAAATGGCATCGAGCAGAGCAGTCAAAGGTTCTTCTGCAGCTAGTAGATTTGAAATGGCAGGCATAGATTGAATACGGTCTTCATAACGCTTGATTTCAGCTTCTGGTGCACCAGGTAAAACTTGTAGCATAAAGCCACCTGCAACCTTTACTTGATCCTGTTCATCAAGCAAAACATTAAGCCCAACAGCAGAAGGAGTTTGCTCGCTCTCTGTCAAATAATAGGCCAAATCTTCGCCAATTTCTCCACTAATCAAAGGAGTGGTTGAGGTATAAGGATTACCGGTTCCGTAGTCAACAATGGTAATAAAATGCCCTTGTCCCATAAAAGGACCGACCAGCACTTCGCCTGTGGCAGTTTTTTTGATGTCAACGCCCTTGTTTTGAATATAACCTTTGACCTGTCCTTTGGTATTAGCGACGGAAATGACATGGCCAAAAGAACTATTACCAATAACTTTGACGGTCACTTTACTATCACCTTTTTGATTGGCCGCTAAAATAAGGTTGGCAATTAAGGTACGTCCCAAAGCCACAGTAGAGCTAGCTTGTGTTTGATGTTTTTCTTGGGCAGTACGGACTGTTTCGGTACAATCAAGTACGAAAGCACGGAAATAGCCAGAACTTGCTATTGATTTAACTATTTTATCCATTCTTTTATTATATCATAAAGAGGAAAAAATAAGCGAGGAAAGGAATTGTGGCTTCTAAATACTTTACTTGTCGTCGTCACTGTCAGGATAGTGACAGAGAATATACCAATCAAAAAATGAGGCTATTTTTTGCAGAGCTTGTTAGATAGGTCGGACGGTCTTTAGAGTATTATCGAGGGATAAATATCTTTCTAAAAATTATTGAAAAAATAAAGTATAAATACTTGACGATAGTCTATATGATTTGATAGAATAATAAACGGTATTGTTTACCCCATTTGAAAGGCCCCGGAACCCTTCAAATAACTTGTGGACTGGAACATCCACACTAGTAAACAAAAACGATTCGTATAGGAGAACTCATGAACAAAACAACATACATGGCTAAGCCAGGTGAAGTTGAACGTAAATGGTACGTGGTTGACGCAACTGATGTACCTCTTGGACGTCTTTCTGCAGTAGTTGCTAGCGTACTTCGCGGTAAAAACAAACCAACTTTCACACCACACACAGATACAGGTGATTTTGTCATTGTTATCAACGCTGAAAAAGTTAAATTAACTGGTAAAAAAGCGACTGATAAAATCTACTACACTCACTCATTGTATCCAGGTGGTTTGAAACAAATCTCTGCAGGTGAGTTGCGTTCTAAAAACGCTGTTCGTTTGATTGAAAAATCAGTTAAAGGCATGCTTCCACATAATACTCTTGGACGTGCTCAAGGAATGAAATTGAAAGTATTTGTTGGTGGTGAGCATACTCATGCTGCACAACAACCAGAAGTACTTGACATCTCAGGACTTATCTAAGAGGAAAGGAGCAAATAAATTATGGCACAAGCACAATATGCAGGTACAGGCCGTCGTAAAAACGCAGTTGCGCGTGTACGTTTGGTTCCAGGTACTGGTAAAATTACTGTAAACAAAAAAGACGTTGAAGAATACATTCCACATGCTGATCTTCGTCTTGTTATCAACCAACCTTTTGCGGTAACATCTACTGAAGGTTCATACGATGTTTTCGTTAACGTTGTTGGTGGTGGTTATGCTGGTCAATCAGGTGCAATCCGTCATGGTATCGCCCGTGCATTGCTTCAAGTTGACCCAGATTTCCGCGATTCATTGAAACGTGCAGGTCTATTGACTCGTGACGCACGTATGGTTGAACGTAAAAAACCAGGTCTTAAGAAAGCTCGTAAAGCTAGCCAGTTCTCAAAACGTTAAGAAGCAGCTACAATACAGCATTTACAACACTTCATGGTTCACGCCATGGGGTGTTTTTTGATGATTTTTTAGCAAAATTCACACCACTTTTCACACCAAATTCACACCATTACTTTTTAAGATTGCGATAGGCAATTTCTCCAACTGTCATTGGCACAATATTTGAAGTGTTGACATAAGTCTTGGTTGTGAGAGTGTCGCTATGAGTCAGAGCCTCTGAAATGGCTTCTAGTGATGTTCCTGCTTGCTTGGCAAGAGTTGCCCCAGTATGGCGTAATTTATGCGGTGTGGCGTGTGCTAGTTCTTTATGACGGCGTTTGACTGATTTCATCTTATTATTAAGATAATCAGCGTGTAAGGGACTGTTGACATTCCCTCTCGTATCGATATAAGTAAAGACATACTGCTCATCAGATTGGATAATGCCAAATTTTGCCAACTCAGCTTTTTGTTGTTTTTTCCAAGATTGAAGTAAGTCAGCTAGTTCAATAGGGATTTGGAAAGTTGTTTTTTTGTTCCCTTTGGTAGATTTTGGATTTTTATATTTATCTAAGGCTTGGACTAATTGAATTTCTTGTTTCTTAATGTTTATGTGTTTCCATTGTAAAGCATAGCTTTCTGACTTTCTATCTCCTAAGAAAAAAGTTGTATAAAAGAGCACATAGTCTTTGAATAAGAGTTTATTGTTTTCCAAGTCTTCTCCAAATGCTGTAAACCATGCTTGCAGTTCATCTTGTGATAAATACAAATCCTCATCTTTTTTAGCTTCTTGCAATTTGATTTTTTTAGTTGCCTTAATACGACTAATGGTCTTAGAAAGGCGATTTGTTTCGATATATTCAAGTTCCTCTGCCCAGTCAAAGATAGAATTAACATAGCTTCTAATGACCTTGAAGTTTGCATATTCTTCTGCTTTTTGGGTTAACAGGTTTAATACGACTTGTTTGTTTTGGTTGAGGAACTCAATAGAATAGTTGCCTAACAGAGGTAGGATATGTTTTCTAAAAACAATTTCTGTACCATTAACAGTGGCTTTTGATGGTGGTTTGGTAGTAGATGTTGTTTGTCCTGCTTTGTAGGATTTCCACCAAATATTGTAATAAAAATCTGAAAAAAGGATTGAACCACTATTGTCGAATGATTCATTTCTACCGTTTAGGATATTATCAATTTTGTTTTGTAGTTCGAGTTCGTATTTTTTAGCTTCGCTCCTTAATTTGAATCGTTTTTCAATCACTTTTTTGTTTGTTCCAAGCGAAGACTTAACTTCTTCTGGAATATATACACGTAATCGATAAGTTCCATTTTTTGTTTTTGTAATTGACATAGTATCCTCCTTGTGAATTGAGCTAGAAAAATACCGTGGCTTTATTATAACAAACCACGGTAAAAATGTTACTTTTGCAACCAGCGATTGAGTTCAGTTTTATCAAAGCGGACTGTTTTTCCAACTCGAATGACTGGCAATCCTTTTTTAATCCAAGAATCCAGTGTGTTGTTTGCGATTCCTAGATAATCACAAGCTTGCTGTTTGTTCAAGAATGGACTTTCAATATTGCTACTATCTAGTTGATTTTTAATTTCTCGTTTGATTAAATCAGCAATCAATAGCTGAATTTGATAAATCTGTTCATCAGATAAAATTACTTGCATAAAATACCCCTATCTATGTTAGAATAGGAATAGTGATAATCTCACTACTCTGGAGGTCTGTCAGTTGCTCCGCTAAAAGTGTCTGACAGGCTTTTTATGTTGTCGTAAAACTCAGTCACATATTCCTTTTCACCGTAAGGTGTTTCGTGTCTGGTAGTCCTGGAAAAGTTAGGCGGGCTGTGAATATTAAACTTTTTCATAATTTCTCCCTTTGAAGTGGTTATCTCTAAAGGTTTTTCAATTCCCCTAGAGGTACGGTAAATTCTAACGCCTTTGGGTACATATAAAGCCTAGCCCCTTTCACTATGGATTTTTTATCGGAATTACTAGAGGAATCAAGTTGAAGATTAGAGAGATACGCTACTAGGTAGTTGCCGACCTTATCCGAGCTACGAAGACGCTTCGTTTTAGTGAAGCCTTTCGCCCATAGTTGTGATAATACATCGTTTGGGATAGTGAGTTCGGAATCGTTCTTTAGTAAAATATGGAGATGCCAACGCTCTGAGGCTTGAGGCTCTATCACAGCTATATATTCGACATGACCGAACTTACTCCGAACACGCCTAATAAATGCCTTGAAGTCCTGATACACTCTGTTGGTTTCAGTGACATGTTCACGATATGTTAGAGTTATCCAAAGTTGATTGTTTCCCCCAGTAAAATTATGAGCAACTAGACGGCGTAATTTTTTCATAGTTTGTTTCGCTGACTTCAGATTGTCTAAACGGGTGCTATTAGAAGTGTCCATGTCATGAATCTCTCCTGTTTCAAGATTCACGTAGCGTTTGCCCTCAATCACTTTTATAGTCTGTTCTTGTTGACCATTAGCAGTTGTCATTTCAACAGTATTGCCATATATATAGCTCTTAACGATTTTTTCGGAATCAATTATTTGATTCATGATAGTTCTCCTTTTAATGCAATGTGCTTTTGTGTGACGCTTATCAAGTTAAGAGCGTCTGAATTTCCGATGATTAAATTCTGATTTATTCCATGATTTTGTTGACAAACAGGTTCCCTAAGATGATTAAGCTGATTGTGTCGGCACGGACGAACAGAGTTCGACCGCACCGCCTCAACCAGTCTAAATTTATCTTAGCCTACTGTGCAACAAACTTTCACGGCATAAAAATTTAATCATCTGATGGTTATAGCCCTTAATATTGCGTTTTATCGCACTCGTCAGTAACCCTCTCCTCGGAGATTCTACCATCCCATATAAGAGTATGTGACAACCAAATATTATGGTCTTGAATATGTGGCATCATAATGGCTTTAACTGGATAGCCATAAACTTGAATAAATCCTTTACCTGGCTTAGAACTTTCAGGGTTATCACTTTGTTCTGTTACGTCAAAAACCATTCTTGCTCCCTCGGTCGTAAGCCCTCCAAGAGCCATTCGAATTCCGAAATTTCCTCTTGTTGAAGATCCATTAAAGACAGAAGCGTCTGCCTGTTGTAAGCCTACAATGAACCTATAACCGCCTTTACCATTACCGATATTCCTTGATAATCGCAACATCTCACCGAATTTACGAAGGAATTCATCTCTCTCTTTCTTAGTTGGGAAGGACTCAACAATCGATGAAAATTCATCGATAATGACCCAAATAATACGGTCTCCAATTTCCTTATCACCTGCTAGATACCTCCGATACTCTTTATACAGTTCTTCAAAAGTCTCTTTTGTTGATTCTCCATGAGTATAGAAATCAGCATCATTTTCAACAAATAGTGACCAATCTTTTCCTCGCTTATAATCAAGGATATATAGCTTATCACTCGTCTCCTGGCGTGCCATATTGATTGTTCCAATCAGATAAAGTAATGCAGAAGTTTTTCCGGAACCTGTTGCCCCAGTTAAAAGCATGTGAGTATCGAAGGAGCTGAATTGGACCTCTCCTTGTCTATTCAACCATAAAGGCAACTCACCTTTTTCATTGGGGATTAGCTTTGTGGCAATAAATCCAAAATCAATAGGCAAAGAATCAAGCTCTTTTTCACGCTCAACACGAGCTAGCTCTGCCACTCTGCTCGCTTCATTCTCTACTATTTTGTCGATAAATAGTACTGGTACTGACCAATTAGAGGTTGTGTCAAAATTGTGTAAATACAATTCTCCGAGATTTCTATAAGCCCAACCAAAATTCATGTTATAAGATTGGAGCCTCTCTGCGATGTCAGAGAGTTCGTTCTCTTTAGGTCTATACTTGAAATGTAGAACAAGACCATTATTAAACCAATTCCACCCTGCAAGAATACTCTTTAAATCCTCATCTGAATTTAAATCGGAACTTAGGACAGCATTAAACCAGTTGACGAACGAGTCATACCTTTCTTGTGATGTGGGTTCAGATACTTTTTGCTTATTGTTCACTAACTGATGTTTAATAGAACTAATAATGGTCATAACAGGTGCTATAATAGTAGCAGCCAAACTAGCCACAACTTTCCCTAATACATCATTACCTGACTCTTTTTCTATCCATTGATAAGAGGATATCCAGTTCTTTCTAAAGTCAGGAAATGTGATAAACATTATCAAAAGGATAATAACAATTATAATCATATTTCTAACCTCTTAAATTACAATTCTATAGAGTCTTCGGCTTTAATTACTGAAGCAGTAAGGCTTAATTGATTGCGATATTCACCATAAACAACTGCCTTTTCGATGTTTATTAACTCGCAAACCGTTTTCATAGGTAAGAAGTCCTTGAAATCGTCTAGAGAAGCGTAGGGGACTTTGACAATCAGTTGCTCTCCTAGATTCGTCTTATCGTTTGGATAATCTGAATCATCTAAGAATATGAGCAGAGCAACTTTAACGCCTTTCTCAGTTTCAGAACCGTTTTCTCCTTTTTCTGACCAACGAGAAGCTGAGACAAATCTCAATTCCTTACGAGCAAGAAAAAGTGGAGCGTTAAAAGATAGAAAAAAATTTAAATTTTTTAAAGCCATAATGACCTCCTTTTAATTAAAGCATGGTCAGACTTAAAGTAGTCTAACAAGTTATAGTTTATTGCTCGGTTTAAAGTCGTGAGCTGGACTTTTTAGAAACATACTCATAGTTTTGATTCTAAAAACAGACATAGTATAGAATCAAACAACTAACTTTGATTCTATACTCATTCTAACAGAAAGGAAATCGATTGTCAAGAAACAAAAACACAAAAAAGATTCTTTTTGTAAAAAATATGATATAATTAAATAAAACAATTTATAGAGGTCATTACAATGAAATTATCACGAAAAACGGTTAAAGAATTATGTACTAGCCTAACCAAATCTACATTAGAATTTGTAGGGTTTGAACTAATGGAAGAATCTGGTTATTTACTTGCTCAAAAAGACAATGAAACTCCGTTGTTAATTTATCTTCTTTCAAAGCAATTCTCTGAGCAAGAAAGTCCAAGTTATAAAGCCGATAAAAAAGCAGTGGATAAGTTTGAAGAGTTTGTCAAATCCTATCCTCATCATGTTATTCCTTGCATAGCTTACGCTTTTACAAAAGGAAATATAGCACGTTTTGAAACTGTGATTGTTCCTATAGAAGATATTCGAGAGTTGGAACATAGCGGTGGCGTATTCTC
Organism: Streptococcus sp. sy010; assembly: GCF_007859175.1. Classification (NCBI taxonomy): domain Bacteria; kingdom Bacillati; phylum Bacillota; class Bacilli; order Lactobacillales; family Streptococcaceae; genus Streptococcus; species Streptococcus sp. sy010. Next base: position 156,626 of record NZ_VOHO01000002.1, read on the forward strand.
TAACGCAAGTGGTCATCTGTATTATAATTCAAACTTAGCGTCTGATTTACCAAAATCTGCCATTCATAAGATTTGGAAATTGGTATAAAAAAATACTCTTATGTTATTGTGTAGCATAAGAGTATTTTAGTGGTGTGAACTTTTTGGGATTTTTTAGCTCAATTCAGTGATTTTTAGGGTAAAATTCACACCATTCAAATGAAATTAGTTGAAATTTATTGAAATAACGCTTTCAGAAAATCGTGTAAATGCCTGATATTAAAGCCTTTTGAAATTTATTCAAATAAAAGTTGTTCAAACCAGGTCTTAAGAAAGCTCGTAAAGCTAGCCAGTTCTCAAAACGTTAATTATCAGCGATATATCAACGTTTTCAAGCACCAAAGAGTTTCTCTCTTGGGTGCTTTTTTGTTATTTTTTGAAAAGGTTACTTGTATCTATCATGATAATCTATTGTAGAATGTATCTAGTTATTTCCAAGAGTCATGGGATAGTCTAACTAAGTAAATGAGGTCTGTCCAAAATAGGTAGATGTACTGACAACTGTGAGGAACTTTTCCCAAAAAAGGCAGCTATGCTCATAGTCTTGAGCTTGCTTGCCCAAAAGGGATTGACTTTCTCACAGTTGTGATGAGCTGTTTTCCAAATGGATTTGTTCTCCTCACAAACTTTTTTGGCTCAGCCCATTTTGGGCAAACCTCCTCACAACAGATTTTTTCTGATTTTCTTTTGGAGCAGACTGATCTAGCGTGTGTTTTTATTGAATCTAAAAAGAAAGCATCACTTAGATTGTGATGTCTAACAATGCCAGTGAGTATTTGATGAATAGTCAACAGTAAGTAGGACAATAGCCTTTTTATTAAGTCTATGTTATAATGAGTGGCACCAATATGATAAGGAGATGACTAATGAAAGTTGCTATTTTTGAAAAAGCAGGGTCGATGATTGTCGAGGAGCGTGATAAGCCGACTATTCAAGCAACGGATGATGCCATTATTAAAATTGTGCGTGCTTGTGTTTGTGGTTCTGATCTGTGGTCATACTCACATGGTGATGCTCGTGAGCACAACTCAATCAATAGTGGTCATGAGGCACTTGGTATTGTAGAAGAAGTCGGACCTGACATCACGACAGTGAAACCAGGAGATTTTGTCATTGTGCCTTTCACACATGGTTGTGGTGAGTGTGATGCCTGTCGTTCAGGATTTGATGGGACTTGTGATAATCATCCTGCACCAACGAATTGGGGTGGTGGTTTCCAAGCAGAATATTTACGTTTCCATTATGCTAATTGGGCACTTGTTAAAGTACCAGGTCAACCGTCAGATTATTCTGAAGGGATGTTAAAATCTCTCTTGACCTTGGCAGATGTGATGCCAACAGGTTATCATGCCGCACGGGTAGCCAATGTTCAAGCAGGTGATAAGGTTGTTGTCATTGGTGATGGCGCAGTTGGTCAATGTGCTGTAATCGCAGCTAAAATGCGTGGAGCTTCTCAAATTATCATGATGAGTCGTCATGAAGATCGTCAACAAATGTCACTCTCGTCTGGTGCGACAGCCGTGGTTGCCGAACGTGGTGAAGAAGGTATCCAAAAGGTTCGTGAGATTCTAAACGGCGGTGCAGATGTTGCCCTTGAATGTGTTGGAACAGAAGCAGCCCTTGAGCAAGCCTTGGGGGTTCTCCACAATGGTGGACGTATCGGAGCAGTCGGTGTCCCTCACTATGGCGATCGGAAAATTGGATCGACCTTTGCTCAAAACATCACCATTGGTGGCGGTTCTGCCTCAGTTACCACTTATGACAAGCAGTTCTTGCTCAAAGAAGTGTTAGATGGCAATATCAATCCTGGAAAAGTCTTTACGCACACTTATGATTTAGCAGAGGTTAATCAGGCCTATCAAGACATGGCAGACCGTAAGGCGATTAAGTCAATGCTCGTTGTCGCTGAATAAGGTGTTTGCTGGTTTAGTTAAGCTAGAAAAGAACAAAAATAACAGACAGTAGCTTACTACTGTCTGTTATTTTACTTTATCTTTAATCACAAATCCTAAAATTGACGTGGCTAACATATCTAGGGCGGAACCCAGTCCTCTTAGCCTATGTAATTCTTTTTGGGTTTTAGTGGCAAAGTCAAGCACAATCTTAGGGGCAATGTAGTTATTTAAGATTAAGTAATAGGAGATGTCATTAACAAGATAAGCAATTTCTGTTCGATCGTGATTTTTTAAGTATCGTGATAATGATTTAGAAAACAAGGTATGGAGTCGCTGATTTTGTTTGACTTCTGGATCGTTTAGAACATCAGTTATCATTTTCTTATAATTCATCATAGGCAAATCACTCCTAATCTAAGCAGACGGCATAGTAGATAAACATGCTTTGTCTTTATTTGCGACTGGTCAATAATGCCTCAAAAGAAAGATTGATCTTGCTTTGAAGAGCTTTCTGTTGTGGAGAACCACTTATCAAGGGATTATAGTGGTTTTTTATTTGGTAGCCCTGCTTTTCTAGGATATTTGTTGGGGGTCTCTTTTTTCTTGACCACGATAGTCAAATTACGGTCATCACCGTTTGGTAGTTGGTAGTTGATTGTGTCATCAACTTGAGCAAAGAGAAGGTTTAGAGCGTTTTTAGCTTGATCTAATTCTTCTTCAGCAGAGCTAGCCTTGAGTGCGATGAGCTGACCCTTGATTTTGAGAAAGGGAATGGTCAACTCAGATAAGATTTGCATGCGAGCCACGGCACGAGCCGTAACGATGTCAAATTGTCCCCTAAATGCCTTGTCTTGACCAAAGTCTTCGGCACGTCCGTGATAAAACTGCACGTTTGTCAGACCAAGGTCTTGGGCGAGTAGGTTCAGAAAGTTAATGCGTTTGTTGAGCGAATCAATAATGGTGACATTTAACTGAGGAAAGAGGATTTTCATAGGGAGGCTAGGAAAACCTGCCCCAGCCCCAATATCTAAGATGTTCAAGGCTTGATTGGTGATTTTTCCTTGGAGAATCGGTGCCAAAGAATCGTAAAAGTGTTTCAGATAGACCTCGTTTTTCTCCGTAATGGCAGTCAGGTTGATTTTTTCATTCCATTCAACCAATCGCTCAAAATAGGTTTCGAATTGCTCTTTTTGTTGGTCTGATAGGGCAAAGCCAGCCTCAGCCAAGAGTTGGTAAAATACATCAGGTGTCATAAGTGTTTCTTTTCTCCTTGACTTTATTGTACCATAAAAATAAGGGGAAAAAAAGTGAGCTAGTCGCTCGCTAACTAGCTCCAACTGGCATAATGACAGGATTTTTGGTATAATGTTCAAAACAAGAAAGGATGGTAAGAAACATGTGGATTATGATTATTGTTGTGGTCGTTTTGGCTCTATTTGGGATTTCGGCTTACAATGGTTTAGTAAAGAGTCGAATGCAAACGCAGGAGGCTTGGAGTCAGATTGATGTCCAACTTAAACGCCGTAATGATTTGATTCCCAATCTGATTGAAACGGTTAAGGGTTATGCAGACTACGAAGAAAAGACCTTTGAAAAAATTACGCAACTTCGTACACAAGTCTTGAGTGCTGGAACACCAAACGAAGCCATGCAAGCCAGCGACGCCTTGTCTAAACAAGTGTCAGGTCTGTTTGCAGTAGCAGAAAATTATCCTGACTTGAAAGCCAATGCTAGCTTTGTTAAACTACAGGACGAGTTGACCAACACTGAAAATAAAATTTCTTATTCGCGTCAGCTTTACAATACAACAACAGCAAATTACAATACTAGGTTGCAAACTTTCCCAACCAACCTGTTTGCAAGAATTTTTGGTTTCAAGGCCAGTGAATTTTTACAAACACCAGAGGAAGAAAAAGCAGTACCTAAAGTGGAATTTAACTTCTAATTAAAGAAAGGTCAATATGCTATATCAACAAATTGCAAGTAATAAGCGTCGGACTGTCTTGCTTTTGATTGCCTTTTTTGCGTTGCTAGCCCTATTGGGAGCAGGTGTCGGTTATCTCATGTGGGGGAGTTTAGGTGGCGGAGCCGTGATTGCTCTCATCATTGGTGCCATCTATGCCATGAGCATGCTTTTTCAATCAACTAACGTGGTCATGTCTATGAATAATGCTCGTGAGGTCACGGAAAATGAAGCTCCAGAACTTTATCGAATCGTCGAAGACATGGCTATGGTCGCTCAGATTCCGATGCCACGTGTCTTCATTATTGAAGATAGGGCATTAAATGCCTTTGCGACAGGGTCTAAGCCTGAAAATGCTGCGGTAGCTGCAACTACAGGACTTCTAGCCGTCATGAATCGTGAAGAGTTAGAGGGTGTTATGGGACATGAGGTCAGCCATATCCGAAATTATGACATTCGTATTTCAACGATTGCGGTTGCCTTAACCAGTGCAATAACTCTAATTGGTAGTATGAGTGGTCGTATGATGTGGTATGGTGGGGGACGTCGTCGTCAAAATAATCGTGACAACAGTGGTGCCTCTGCCTTAATTCTAGTTTTTGCGATATTATCTATTATGCTAGCGCCAATGGCAGCCACCTTGGTTCGTCTGGCTATTTCTCGCCAACGTGAGTATTTGGCTGATGCAAGTTCTGTTGAACTAACCCGTAATCCTCAAGGGATGATCAATGCCCTACAAAAATTAGATCAATCTGCTCCTATGAGTCAGCAGGTAGATGATGCGAGTGCGGCACTTTATATTAGTGATCCTCGTAAGTCAAAGGATTTTCAAGCACTTTTTCAAACTCATCCACCAATTGCTGATCGAATTGAACGTTTGAGACAGATGTAGTAAGACAAGGAGAAAGCAGTGTTTAATCTTAATGAGATCAAGAAAAGTCAAGAAGGTCTTTCTTTTGAAAAAAGTTTAGATGTCACAATAGCTCTTCAAGATAGACAGCCAGAGATTTTGAAAGTAGCAGCTCTTGTTGCCAAGGGACGTGTGGTTTACGAAGATGGCTTGTATCATCTGAGTTATGACTTGTCTTATGTCATCACTCTGCCATCTAGTCGTTCTTTAGTGCCAGTTGATTTGACTGAGCAACTTTTGGTTGATGAGATTTTTATTGAAGCCAGTCAAGTCGCAGACAAAAAAGACTTGGTTGAAGACCATCTTGTTTTGGTTGTTGAAGGTGATGCGATTGATTTAGCTGAGAGTGTGATTGATAATATCTTGTTAAACATTCCTCTAAAAGTTTTGACGGAAGAAGAGGCTAAGGCAGATCAGTTACCATCAGGTAATGATTGGGTCGTGTTGACGGAAAGTCAATATCAGAACCTCAAAGCTGAAGAAAAAGAGGCTAACAATCCTTTTGCAGCTTTAGATGGTTTATTTGATGATTAGAATTTAAGGAAGGGTTGGCCCTTCCTTTTATAATTACCTAAAATATGGTAGAATAAATAGATAAGCAAAGAATGATTGGAGTAAAAAAAAATGCGGTGCCCTAAGTGTCAAGGTAATAAATCTAGTGTTGTTGATAGCCGTCAAGCTGAAGACGGTCAGGCTATTCGTCGTCGCCGTGTTTGTGATGATTGTCAGGCACGTTTTACGACCTTTGAACGTGTGGAGGACTCGCCTTTATTGGTGATTAAAAAGGATGGGACAAGAGAGCAGTTTTCTCGAGATAAGATTTTAAATGGGATTATTCAAAGTGCTCAAAAGCGTCCCGTTTCAAGTAATGACATTGATAAGGCTATTAACCGAATTGAGCGAAAAATTCGTATGGATTATGACAGTGAAGTCTCTAGTGTGGTTATCGGTAATTTGGTTATGGATGAATTGGCAGAATTAGATGAAATCACTTATGTTCGTTTTGCCAGTGTCTATCGCAGTTTTAAGGATGTGGATGAAATTGAAGAACTCTTGAAACAAATTACTAAAAAAGTTCGCAGCAAAGGCAAGTCTAGTCAGGTAGCAGATGAAACCGACTGATCGCTTTTCTTATTTGGCACATAACTGGTTGAGTCCCAATCATCAGAGTTTGCACCGCCTTTATTTACCAGTTATGGGACAAAAAGCCCTTAGCCTTTATTATTATTTTGTGACTTTTTTTGATGATGGTTCAAGAGAATGGTCAGTGAGTCATTTATTAGATCAACTGCAACTCACACCGCAAGAGTTAAATCAAGCCTTGGATCGACTAGTTGCAATCGAACTGTTAGACCTTTACCAAGATTTAGAAAGAAGTGCTTATTTAGTTCACTTAAAGGCCCCTTTACCAACCGAGGAATTTTTAGCAAATGCTGCTTTTCGTGCCTTGCTAGAAAAGGCCTTAGGTGTCCAAGCAGTCGCTAGTTTGCAGGTTAAGTTGCCCACAGGTTTGACTAAACTCACTAAATCTTTCTCAGCTGTTTTTTCTACCTCGTTAGAACCACAATTTGAGATCAAACAGGCCGTCTTTGATTTGGAGCCTTTCAAAAAGCGAATGCTTCAAGAACGGCTACGTTTTGCCAAGGAGCAGGATGATGTTTTAGCCTTGTATGAGTTAGCTGAGCGATTTAAGTTGGATTGGTTAACCTTGTATCAATTAGCTAAGGAAACCTCTTATCAAGGGGTTATCTACCCAAAACGGATTTTATCGAAGAAACTGCAACAAGAACAGACGGTATCAGGTAAATTTTCTAAAGAAGAAGAGGCTATTTTACAGGAAGTTAAACGTCAGCAACCGGAAGCGTTACTAGCTTTATTAAAAAAACCTTATCAAGCTAGTCTTTTAGATAGTGAACGGCGTTTGATTGCTGAATTAGTTGGTAAGGATTTATTGGATGAGCTAATCAATGTCATCATCATGTATAGTTTAAAAAAGACTAATTCAACTAATTTGAATCGAAATTATGTCTTGAAATTAGCCAATGATTTTGCTTATAAAAAGATTAACAGTGCGGAAGCCGCTTTGAGGTATCTGAAAATCGGCATGAAACCGTCTAGTCAGTCTAAGGTGTCGGCTAAAAAAATGACTAAACCTAATATTCCCCAGTGGAGTAATCAAGATTACCAAAATCAAACCAGTGATGAAGATAAAGCTAGGTTAAAAAATATTAAGCAGGACCTTTTAGCCCAGTTGAGAAAGGAGGACTAGATGAAAAAGATTAGTCAAACCCTGAACCGTGATGGTTTTCAAAAGGTTGAAACAAGACAACGGTTACAAGCCATATTGGCTGATAGTGATATTGCTCAATTTATTAGCCGGGAGGGCTTGTCACAGGAAGAAATTAAGCGTAGTCTGCCGAAGTTTAATCAGTATCTGATTGAACGACAACGTTTTTTAAGTAAGGACTCTGCTTATGTGGCAAAGGGCTATCAGCCGATCTTGGTCATGAATGAAGGCTATGCGGACGTGTCTTATCTGGAAACAGCAGAGCTTAAAGCACAGCAAGAAGAACGAGAAATCACAGGTCGTGTAAAATTGTTGAATCTCCCAAAGGCCTATCGTCATATTAGTTTTGAAAATGATGTTCATTTGGATGACCATAAACGTTTGACTGTTCTTAAATCTCTAGTTGATTTTGTCAAGGCTTATCCAGAAAAACAGGCTAAAGGACTTTACCTTTATGGCGATATGGGAATTGGGAAGTCCTTTCTCATGGCAGCTCTAGCCTATGAACTATCTGAAAAAAAACAGGTGAGTACAACTTTGGTTCACTACCCAAGCTTTGCCATTGACATTAAGCATGCCATTAAAACTGCTAGTGTTAAGGAAGAAATTGATGTGTTAAAAACAGCTCAAGTGTTAGTTCTAGATGATATTGGAGCAGAGCAGGCTAGTTCTTGGTTACGAGATGAGGTTTTACAGGTGATTTTACAATATCGTATGCAAGAAGAATTGCCTACCTTTTTCACGTCTAATTATAGCATGGCAGACTTGGAGAATAAGTTAGCCTTGGTTAAAGATCAAGATGAGCGTTGGCAGACTAAGCGAGTCATGGAACGCATACGTTATTTAGCAAGTGAATTACATTTAGAAGGCGAAAATCGCCGTTTATCATAAAAAGAAAGCGAAGAAATCAAAATGGCTTTACCAACAGTTGCTATTGTCGGACGTCCTAACGTTGGCAAATCAACTTTATTTAATCGGATTGCAGGAGAGCGAATCTCTATCGTTGAAGATGTGGAAGGGGTCACTCGTGACCGTATCTATACTAGTGCCGAATGGCTCAATCGCCAGTTCAGTCTAATTGATACTGGGGGAATTGATGATGTCGATGCGCCATTTATGGAGCAAATCAAACATCAGGCAGATATTGCCATGACCGAAGCAGATGTGATTGTTTTTGTCGTTTCAGCCAAGGAAGGCGTCACCGATGCGGATGAGTATGTAGCAAAGATTCTCTATCGAACTAACAAACCAGTTATTCTAGCAGTTAATAAGGTCGATAATCCAGAAATGCGTAATGAAATCTATGATTTTTATTCACTCGGTTTGGGTGATCCTTATCCAGTATCTTCTGTTCATGGTATTGGAACAGGTGATGTGCTAGATGCGATTGTCAATCACTTGCCAACTGAACACGAAGAGGACAATCCTGATGTTATCAAGTTTAGTTTGATTGGTCGTCCTAATGTCGGTAAGTCTAGTTTGATCAATGCAATTTTGGGCGAAGAACGAGTGATTGCTAGTCCAATCGCAGGCACAACGCGTGACGCTATTGATACCAGTTTTACGGATAGCAGTGGTCAAGAATATGTCATGATTGATACCGCTGGGATGCGTAAGTCAGGTAAGGTCTATGAAAATACAGAAAAATATTCTGTCATGCGTTCTATGCGTGCCATTGACCGTTCTGATGTGGTCTTAATGGTTATCAATGCAGAAGAAGGGATTCGTGAGTACGACAAGCGAATTGCTGGTTTTGCCCATGAAGCAGGTAAAGGAATTATTATCGTTGTCAACAAATGGGATACGCTTGAAAAAGATAATCATACGGTTAGTCAATGGGAAGCAGATATTCGTGACAATTTCCAATATATCTCTTATGCACCGATTATCTTTGTGTCTGCTGTAACCAAGCAACGCCTACACAAATTACCAGAGATGATTAAGACCATTAGTGAAAATCAAAATCTGCGTATTCCATCGGCAGTGCTTAATGATGTCATCATGGATGCCATTGCCATTAACCCGACACCGACTGATAAAGGTAAACGTTTGAAGATTTTCTATGCCACCCAAGTGGCTGTCAAACCACCAACCTTTGTGATTTTTGTCAATGAAGAAGAATTGATGCATTTTTCTTACCTACGCTTTTTAGAAAATCAAATCCGTCAAGCCTTTGTGTTTGAAGGAACACCAATCCATCTCATTGCTCGTAAACGAAAATAAGAAAAAACCAAGTCGAGTTCATCTCAACTTGGTTTTTATGTGTCGTTATATCTAGCTTATTTGCGTGGCGGAGCAAACGCACTCTGCACCTTGTAGTGACGGCGAAGATAGTAGCAGACCAGAAAGGCACACGCAGATAATAGGAGTAAGCCCCAAACAGGTAGGCTAGGATTAAGTGCACTTGGCAATAGTGGTGTGAGTGTGTAAAGAATCATCCAAACAAGTGTTGCCAAAAAGATAATTCCTAGAGATTTCCAAGTACTTGGACGTTCGCTACGAGGTTTATTGGCATGACGGTAAATATAATAGTACATCATGTAAAAGGCCAAGCCTCCAACAAAGGCAAGGGTCAGTAGGGTGGTTAAACCTGAAGAAATAGTGTTGACTGATTTAGGATTGAAAATAGCCATCATACCATTGATCAGGCAGACAATAGCTAATAAAAAGAAAGAGCTATCCAACCACATCAGTAATGGCTTGGTGTTTTTTTCTTCAGCAACAGTTTCTTGTTCTGTTTCGGTCGGTTGGCTAAAGCTAGCAGCCCAAACAGTTGGTGCACCAAGGAAGTTACGGGCAGGAACGCCCTTACCTTGTTGTTCCAAAATACTCGGTAAAACTTCTTCAAGAATAGCTTTAATCTCGCTGTCTGTTTTACCATCTTTCATGAGTTGATGAGTGGCAATGTTGATAAAATCTTGATTTTTCTTAGTTAAATTTTGGATAGACATAAATACTCCTTGGGGTTAGAACCATTTTTTACGGAAAAAGTAGAGGACAACAGATGAACTGCCAAGAGCAGCGATTAAGACAATAATCCAAAAAGCCTTAGGCATATCATTGAGTGGCAGCCAATTGTCTTGGAAATTCATGCCGTAGGCTGAAAAGATAACGGTTGGAATGTTGAGAGCCATGGTCATCAGAGCCAATGATTTCATAATCGTATTTTGATTGTTTGAAATGATAGAAGCTGAAGTTTCTGTCATGACATTCAAGACATTTTCATAGATACTAGCCATTTCAATGGCCTGTTGGGTTTCAATCAAGGTATCTTCTAGTAAATCCTCGTCATCAATATATTTTTGCAAACTAGAGGCGTTGCTAGACAGTTTTTTGACGATTCGTTCATTGATTTTAAGCGAAGCCTTTAAGTAGATGATAGACTTCTCCAACTCCATCATGTCAATCAATTGAGCATTTTTGGTAGCTGCTTCCAGTTCGGCTTCGATTTTATCACTTTGGCGGTCAATGGAACGTAAGGCAGTTAGAAAGAGTTCGGCATTACGATAGAGTAATTGAAAGACAAAGCGAGTTTTCATAAACGTATAGAAATTACGAATCCGTCGATTGAGAAAGTAATCAAAGAGAGAAAGAGGTTCTAAGCAAGTCGTGATAACTGCTTCTTTTGTGACAATAATTCCCAAAGGCATGGTCACATAGTAACTCTTTCCATTACGTTCTTCTTGGGTAGGCACATCAACGATAATCAAGGTATAGTTGTCCTCAGAAGCAATACGTGAGCTTTCTTCGGCATCAAGAGGTGCTCTTAGGTCAGTGATGTCGATATTAAATTGCTCAGCCAACTGGACAGACTCTTCCTGGGAAGGATTGACAAGATTGATCCATGCTCCAGGTTGGAATGTGTCAATTTCCTTGAATTCTCTTGCATTTGAAAGAAACATTTGTTTCATCTTCAAGCCCTCCCTTACGTTGTCAATACATACTCTTTCTATTATACTATAAAAAGATAGGTTTTGGGGCGACTGGTTAAAAAAAGTTGAATCTTAGCAAATCAAGAGAGCTTGTGACTTTATCAAGGTACAGAAGATGAGCTTTGTGTTATAATGAAAGCAGCCTAATCACAAATAAAGAAGTTGAGAAAAATGCAAGATAAATTAGTTATTCGTGGGGCACGCGCCCATAATTTGAAAAATATTGATATTGAAATTCCTCGTGATCAGTTAGTGGTCGTGACAGGTTTATCGGGTTCTGGTAAATCTAGTCTGGCTTTCGATACCATTTATGCAGAAGGGCAACGCCGTTATGTTGAGAGCTTGTCAGCTTACGCTCGTCAATTCTTGGGGAATATGGAAAAACCGGATGTTGACTCTATTGAAGGCTTGAGTCCAGCCATTTCGATTGACCAAAAGACAACTAGTAAGAACCCACGTTCAACCGTAGGAACAGTGACAGAAATCAGTGACTATCTTCGCTTGCTTTACGCTCGTGTTGGGATTCCTTATTGTCCAAATGGTCATGGGGCGATTACAGCATCTTCAGTTGAGCAGATTGTTAATCAGGTATTGGAGTTGCCCGAACGAACGAGAATGCAAATTTTAGCCCCGATTGTCCGACGTAAAAAAGGACAGCATAAAGGCATACTAGAACGTGTTCAAAAAGATGGCTATGTTCGTGTGCGAGTGGATGGTGAGATTTATGATTTGGCTGATGTCCCAGAATTGTCTAAGAGTAAACTGCATAATATTGAAGTGGTCATTGATCGTTTAATCAATAAAGAGGGTATCCGTAGCCGTTTATTTGACTCGGTTGAAGCAGCCTTACGCTTGGGTGATGGCTATGTCATTATCGACACTATGGACGGTAAGGAATTACTCTTTTCTGAGCATTACTCTTGCCCAGTTTGCCACTTTACTGTGCCAGAATTAGAACCTCGTCTGTTTTCTTTTAATGCTCCTTTTGGCTCTTGTGCTACCTGTGATGGTTTGGGTAATAAACTAGAAGTTGATTTAGACTTGGTTGTTCCTGATGGTACAAAAACATTGCGTGAGGGAGCTCTAGCTCCGTGGAATCCCATTTCGTCTAATTATTATCCTTTGATGTTGGAACAAGCCATGGATCAATTTGGCATTAGCATGGACATGCCTTTCGAGAAATTGGCCAAGGAATATCAGGACTTAATTTTTTACGGTTCAGGTGAGCGTGAGTTTCATTTTCATTATGAAAATGAATTTGGTGGCATACGTGATATTGATATTGTTTTTGAAGGTGTGGTGACCAATATTAATCGTCGCTATCGTGAAACGAACAGTGATTATACGCGTAATGTCATGCGAGCTTATATGAACGAGTTGCCTTGTTTGACCTGTCGAGGTTACCGTCTGAATGATCAAGCCTTATCTGTTCAGTTAGGTGGGGAAACAGGGCTTCATATCGGACAACTAGCAGATCTGTCCATTTCAGATCATTTGCTTTGGGCAAATCAGTTGGAACTAAATGAGAATCAAGCAGCTATTGCCAGACCGATTCTTAAAGAAATCACCGATCGCTTGACCTTCCTTAATAATGTTGGTTTAAACTACCTAACCCTGTCACGTATGGCTGGAACTCTTTCTGGTGGTGAGAGTCAACGCATTCGTTTAGCGACTCAGATTGGCTCTAACCTAAGTGGAGTCCTCTATGTCCTAGACGAGCCGTCAATTGGTCTGCATCAGCGAGATAACGACCGTTTGATTGCCAGTTTGAAAAAAATGAGGGATTTAGGCAATACCTTGATTGTAGTTGAGCATGATGAAGATACCATGAGAGAAGCCGACTGGCTGATTGACGTTGGTCCTGGGGCAGGTCAATTTGGTGGTCAAATTGTAGCGTCAGGAACTCCAAAGCAAGTTGCTAAAAATAAGGCGTCTATCACAGGTCAATACCTATCTGGTAAGAAAGTGATTCCTGTTCCAACAGAACGACGAGTGGGTAATGGTCGTTTTATTGAGGTTAAGGGAGCTAGTGAAAATAATCTAAAAACAGTTGATGTGGCTTTTCCACTAGGTAAATTTATAGCTGTTACTGGGGTATCTGGCTCAGGGAAATCAACCCTGGTTAATAGTGTCTTGAAAAAATCCCTAGCCCAAGCCCTTAACCGTAATTCTGAAAAACCAGGTAAGCATAAAGGGGTAACTGGAATTGAACATATCGATCGTTTGATTGATATTGATCAGAGTCCAATTGGACGGACGCCGCGTTCTAATCCTGCAACTTATACGGGGGTTTTTGATGATATTCGTGACCTTTTTGCCCAAACCAATGAAGCTAAGATTCGTGGTTACAAAAAAGGACGCTTTAGTTTCAATGTTAAGGGTGGCCGTTGTGAAGCTTGTTCAGGTGATGGGATCATCAAGATTGAGATGCACTTTTTACCAGATGTTTATGTCCCTTGTGAAGTTTGTCATGGCACTCGCTATAATAGCGAAACCTTAGAAGTTCACTATAAGGACAAAAATATCGCTCAAATCCTTGAGATGACGGTCAATGATGCCCTTGATTTCTTTGCAGCCATTCCTAAAATTGCTCGCAAATTACAGACCATTCAAGATGTGGGCTTGGGTTATGTCACTCTGGGGCAATCAGCAACGACTCTCTCAGGTGGTGAAGCCCAACGTATGAAATTAGCCAGTGAACTTCACAAACGTTCCACAGGTAAGAGTTTCTACATTCTTGACGAACCAACCACAGGCCTACATACCGATGACATTGCTCGTCTATTGAAGGTTTTAGAGCGTTTTGTTGATGACGGCAATACCGTCTTAGTGATCGAGCATAATCTAGATGTCATCAAGACTGCCGATCATCTGATTGACTTAGGTCCAGAAGGTGGCGTTGGCGGTGGTCTGATTATTGCCACTGGTACACCAGAAGAAGTCGCCCAAGTTGCCGAAAGCTATACTGGACACTATTTGAAAACAAAATTATAAAAAGGAGATAACCCATGCAAGAACGTTTAGCAAGATTTGAAAGCAAATTAGCACAGACTGATGTTGACGCTGTATTAGTCACAGGTCAAAACAATGTTTATTACCTTACAGGTTTTTGGGGGACAGAAGGTACGGTTTTTATTAGTGAAAATCGCCGTCTTTTTCTAACGGATTCGCGTTATACCTTGATGGCAAAAGAATCAATCAAGGGCTTTGATATTGTAGAAACACGTCAAGCCTTGGTAGAGATTGCCAAAATTATCAAAGATGATGGTTTGACAAGTATTGGTTTTGATAGCCAGGTGTCGTATCAGTTTTATCAAGCCTTACAAACGGTATTTGAGGCTTACGAGCTTAAACCATTAACCAATTTTGTTGAAGAGTTACGAATCATCAAGGATGCCAGTGAGATTGCGACCATTCGCCGTGCCTGTCAAATTTCAGACCAAGCCTTTCTAGATGTGTTGGACTTTATTAAACCAAATGTCACAACCGAGATGGAAGTTAATCATTTCCTAGACCAACGTATGCGAGCTCTGGGTGCAGCAGGTGCTTCCTTTGAATTTATCGTGGCGAGTGGTTACCGCTCAGCTATGCCGCATGGTGTTGCTAGTAATAAGGTGATTAAATCTGGTGAAAGTTTGACTCTGGACTTTGGTTGCTACTATCAGCACTATGTCAGCGACATGACAAGAACTATTCACATCGGTCATGTGACTGATGAAGAGCGTGAGATTTACGATATTGTTCTTCGTAGTAATAAAACTTTGATTGAACAAGCCAAGGCTGGCATGACTTATCTTGATTTTGATGGTGTGGCTCGTCGTGTGATTGATAAGGCTGGTTATGGCGATAACTTTACACACTCGATTGGGCATGGTATGGGCTTGGATATTCACGAATTACCATTTTTCACTAAAACAAAAGACACTCTTCAAGCAGGTATGGTGGTAACAGATGAGCCAGGTATTTACTTAGATAACAAATATGGTGTTCGTATTGAAGACGACCTGCTCATTACCGAAACAGGTTGTGAAGTGCTAACCAGTGCACCAAAAGAATTGATTGTCTTATAGGAGTTGAGTGATGGCTGAACGTCTATCTTGGCAGGATTATTTTATGGCAAATGCAGAGTTGATTTCTAAGCGTTCGACCTGTAATCGTGCTTATGTTGGAGCAGTCTTGGTCAAGGACAAGCGTATTATTGCAACAGGTTACAATGGTGGGGTGTCAAAAACAGCAAATTGTGATGATATTGGTCATCAGATGGATAGTGGCCACTGTATCCGAACGGTGCATGCTGAGATGAATGCTCTTATCCAATGTGCCAAAGAAGGGATTTCAACGGCAGAAACAGAACTTTATGTCACACATTTTCCTTGTGTCAACTGTACCAAGGCTCTTTTACAGGCAGGTATTGGCAAGATTACCTATAAAACAGAGTATCGCCCTCATCCCTTTGCTATTAAATTGTTAGAGGATAAGCAAATCCCCTATATCAAGCATGAGGTGCCTAAGCTGAGTTTGGGAATCGATTAAATGAAAAAAGTCCTAGAATTTTCTAGGACTTTTTGGTTATAAGGCAGAATCCATAGATAGGACTTCGTGGAAGACACGTTGTGTCAACTCAGTTTTTTGTTCCTTAGTGAGATACTTGGTATTGACACAGTAACCAGAGATACGAACGATAACATCTTGTCCGCTCATGATTTGTTCATAGACATCGTTAAGGTCCATAACATTGAGGTTGACATGTTGACCACCATTTTCAAAGTAGCCATCTAGGATAGTGATGAGGTTATTAACCTGTTCATCTCTTGTTTTTCCAAGGGCGCGTGGCGATACTTGGGTTGTTAGAGAGATACCATCATTAGCATGAGAGAATTCAAGTTTTGAAAGGGAATTAAGGTTTTGTAACCAACCACCACGAGATTTGCTAGTTGGGTTAGCTCCAGGTGGGAAGAATTCAACTTGGCTAGTGTTTACAGTGCCATCTTCATTTAGAAAGACACCACGATGGACTGGAGAGTTACCAGTTTGTTTAGAATAAGCAACGTTTGATGTGATGGTCAAAAGTGACACAGTCGCTTCAGCGTTTTTATAAAGTTTGTGGCGAGCTAAACGAGTATAGAAGGCTTCCATGAGCCATTTAGCCAAGTCATCTACTCGGTCATCATCTTCACCATAGCGAGGGAAATCACCAATTGTTTCATAATCGTAGATGTAGCCATCTTCATCACGGATTGGTTTAACGGTCGCATACTTAATCGCTGATAGGGTGTCAACGGTATTAGCGAAACCACAGATACCAAATCCCATATTAGCACGTTGATGAGTTGGTAAAAAGGCCATTTGAACAGCTTCGTAGTTGTACTTGTCTGTCATGTAGTGAATGATGTTTAGGGCGTCAACATAGGTATCAGTCAACCAATCCAATGATTTTTCAAAGTTTTCTTTCACTTCATCAAAATCTAGAACTTCTGAAGTGATTGGTTCAACAACGTTAAAGACCTTGTAATCCTTGTGGACATCATCATAACCACCGTTTAATCCAGTGAGAAGGGTCTTCATGACATTAACACGAGCACCGAAATACTGGATGTTGTGGCGTTTATCTTCATTTTCTGGGTCAAGCGGTGACACACAGCAAGAGATACAGCTCATCTCACCATAGCCTTCTTGAGCCATGGTTGACACACCTTCATATTGGATAGAAGAATGTTTGTGGCTCATGTGCATACAATAACGACGGAAAGCGTATGGGAGTTCACTAGACCAAAGAACTGTCAAGTTAGGCTCTGGTGAATTGCCGATATTATCAAGCGTGTTAAGGAAACGGTAGTCCATTTTTGTCACACGGTGACGACCGTCATTCCCCATACCAGCCATAGAGGTTGTGATGAAGGTTGGATCACCAGAGTAAAGTTGGTCATAGGCTTTAGTACGAGCGAATTTAACCGTACGAAGTTTCATGACAAAGTCATCAACAAATTCTTGGATTTCAGACTCGGTATAAGTACCACGAGCCAAATCACGCTCAGCGTAAATATCTAAAACAATTGGTACACGACCAAGTGAAGTGGCAGCACCATTGATAACACGAGCAGCAGCCATAAAGGCGATATTGGTCCACTGGATAGCTTCTTTGGTATCAAAGGCTGGGCGACGAACATCAAGACCATAAAGTTCACCAAACTTGATGACTTCGGCAAGGGCTTGATATTGCAAGTTAATCTCTTCACGCAGACGGATAGTTTCTTCGTCAATCTCAGTTAAGGCATTCCAGTCATTAACTTTTTCTTGCATGAGGTAATCAGCACCGTACAATGCCAATCGAGCATAGACACCAATGATACGACCGCGTGAATAAGCGTCTGGCAGACCAGTTACCGTATGGGCGTGGCGAGCCCGACGAATATTTGACGTATAAGCACGGAAAATACCATCATTTACTGTGGTAGTGTGTTTGGTATAAATGTCATGTAGGACAGGATCAGGCTCATAGCCATTTTCAACCAAGGTCGTTTCTGCCATACGAATACCACCTTTTGGCATAAAGCTCAAACGGAAAAGTTCAGAGTTTTGTAAGCCAAAAATGAGTTCATTTTCCTTATCAATATAGCCTGCTGGAATATCCGCAATAGAGGCTACACGGTCAGTATCCATAGGGAAACGAGTTTCTTCGTAACCTGCTTTGGTTTCTTCAACGATTTTCTTGATACGAAGTGAGCGTTCAGTTGGACCAGCCAAAAAACTTTCATCACCATCATAAGGGGTGTAGTTGGCATTGACAAAGCGTGAAACACTAGCTTTTTCTTTCCAGTCAGTTCCTTTAAAGCCTTCCCAAGCTTTTTCAAAAATATCAGTACTAGTTTTAACAGTTACCATAGACGTCCTCCTTAATATCTTTTGGTCTATCCTTATTATATCGCAAAAGTAAGCGTTTGCAATAAGTAGAGTGCTTTTTTTGAAAAATTCTTTTATAAAACAGTTGTCAACTTTTTATAAACTGTATTATAATGATGTTGGATTGGAATGAAAAAGGAGAAGCGATGTTAATTTTCCCTTTGAAACAAGACACATCAAGAAAGATTATTCATATTGATATGGATGCTTTTTTTGCAGCCATTGAAGAAAGAGATCAGCCGCATTTGGTGGGAAAACCCGTTGTAATTGGTGCAGATCCTCGTCTGACAGGTGGTCGAGGAGTCGTATCAACCTGTAATTATGTGGCTAGAACCTTTGGTATTCACTCGGCAATGAGTTCCAAGGAAGCCTATGAACGTTGTCCACAAGCCATCTTTATTTCTGGTCATTATGAAAAATATCGACAAGTTGGTCTGCAAGCAAGGGAAATTTTTAAGCGTTATACAGACTTGGTTGAGCCAATGAGTATTGATGAAGCTTATCTAGATGTGACAGAAAATAAATTTGGCATCAAGTCTGCCATTAAGATTGCTAAGCTAATTCAGCATGATATTTGGCAAGAATTGCAGTTAACCTGCTCGGCAGGTGTTTCTTACAATAAATTTTTGGCCAAATTGGCTAGTGATTTTGAAAAACCTAGGGGTTTGACCTTGATTTTACCAGAAGAGGCACAGGCATTTTTAGCTGACTTACCCATTGAGAAATTTCACGGGGTGGGCAAGAAATCTGTTCAACGCCTGCATGATTTAGGGGTTTTTACAGGAAAAGACTTACTAGACTTGCCTGAGATGACTTTGATTGATCAATTTGGTCGTTTTGGCTACGATCTTTATCGTAAGGCTAGGGGGATTAGCCACTCCCCAGTCAATCCTGATCGAGTACGCAAGTCAATCGGTAGTGAAAGAACCTATGCCAAGCTACTTTACAATGAAGAAGATATTCAGGCAGAAATCAATAAGAATGCACGGCGTGTGGCCAATTTGTTAATTAAAAATGGAAAATTGGCTAAAACGATTGTGTTAAAAATTCGCTATGCAGATTTTTCAACCTTAACTAGACGGCATAGTTTGGAGCAAGCAAGGCAAGATGTTGAGAGTATTCAGCAACATGCTTGGCAGATTTTTACAGAAATAGAAGAAAACAATTCAGGTATCCGTCTGCTTGGGGTAACAGCCACTGGCTTATCAGATCAAGGTCAAGATATTCTACTGGATTTGGAGAATTAAACTAGTTCTAGTAAGCAAATTTAATGCAATAAAAAGAGGACTTGGTTTCGGGTCCTCTTTTGTTTGTTAAGAATTTTTGAAAAAAAGATCAATGTCAGCCTGTTCCAAACCAATCATGGGATCGATGTTTTGCCAGTTGTCCTCAGTTAGACGATAGTTTTCTTGTTTATCCACAGGATTCGAGAAGATTTCCACAACCTTATCCACATCTTGTGGAAAAGTTTCTCTTTGTTTGGGGACATCTGGACTTTCAAAATGTTCCTTGAGATAGGTTAAACGCTGTGTGCCTTCGTTGCTAACGGCATAGTCAAAGGCGGAAATTTGCCCTAGCATAACGAGTTTGCTTTTAGCTCTGGTAATGGCAGTATAGAGGAGGTTACGTTGGAGCATACGTCCACTTTGCTGCGTCAGTGGTAGGATAATGACAGGAAATTCACTACCTTGTGACTTGTGGATACTCATGGCATAGGCTAGGGTAATCTTGTGCCAATCTTTTCTTGGATAAGAGGTTTCAATACCGTCAAACTCTAAAATAATCTCATCTTGCTTGCTGTCAGTATATTTGGCAGGAACTAAATCCCTAATGTAACCAATATCACCATTAAAGACATTGATTTCGGTGTCATTCACAAGATGGAGAATTTTATCATGACGACGAAAACTGGTGTCGTTGAAGGTGAATTCAAGTTCATCATCTAACGGATTGAGAAGATTTTGCAGTAGCTTATTTAGGGTATTGATGCCAGCAAGTCCACGATACATGGGAGCTAGGATTTGAATGTCTTGGGGGGCAATGCCAGTTTTAATAGCTACTTGCACAATACGTTCAATCATTTGCGGAATATACTGAGGGTTAGCCTCGAAATAAGAACGGTCTGGCTTTTTCTCACTAAAATCACTAGGCAGGTAACCATCTCTGATTTGGCTAGCAAGGGTCACAATGGTTGATTGGTCAGATTGACGGAAAATGCGAGTCAGACGAATTTTTGGAATTTGTGCAATCTGAAGAAGGTCGGCTAAGACTTGTCCAGGCCCTACTGAGGGCAGTTGGTCGCTATCCCCAACGATGATTACTTGGGTGTTGGATGAAATAGCAGACAGCAGTTGATTGGCTAACCAGGTATCCACCATTGAAAATTCATCAATAATAATCAAATCACCATCTAAATAATCATCAATGCTTTGGTAGTCGCTATCTTCAGACGTCAATCCCAAATGACGATGGATGGTGGCACTAGGTAAACCAGTCAATTCATTCATGCGTCTAGCCGCTCGTCCAGTTGGGGCTGCTAGGATAATTGGTAGGTCTTGTTTTTTCAAATCGAGACCATTAAGACGGGCATAGATGTTAATAATGCCATTGATAATTGTCGTTTTTCCAGTCCCAGGCCCACCAGTTAAAATGAACACTTTCTGACTAAGGGCTTGATAAATGGCCTCTTTTTGTTGCTGATCATAAGAAATCCCCAGTTCTTTTTCTGTTGTTTGGATTTCTTCTTCAAATTTTTCTGTTGTTAGTTTTTCAGGCAAGTCCTCTTTTAACAAGCGATTGAGATGCTTGTGGATACCAACTTCAGCATAGAAAAGACTATTGTCAAAAATTTTAGTGTCAACATGTTGCACCTTTTCTTCAGTAATCAGTTGACTGAGTTGTTCTGCAACCAAGCTAGGGTCTAACTCGGTTTGCCTAGCTTCTTGGAGCAATGTCAGACTTGTTTCGAGCAGTTCTTTTGCTTCAACATAGGTGTCACCCTTATCTAAGCAGAGTTGGTTAAGACAGTGAATAAGAGCTGCTCGAAAGCGTTCTGGTGCATCATCAGCAATACCAATTTCTTTTGCTAATTGGTCGGCTAGCTTAAAGCCAATTCCCTTGATATCTTCGACTAGCTGATAAGGATTTTCCGAAATGATTTGCAGGGTTGTTTCTTTATATTGTTCAAAAATGGCAACTGCTAGTTGATTACCTAAACCATAATTGGCGAGTTGCGTAAGAATTTGCTCGGTACCATAATTTGATTTAAGTTTGGCGACAAAGGCCTTACGATTAGTTTCTGATAATCCAGAAATCGTTTTAAGGGCATCTGGATTCTCTAAAATTTTATCAATGGGATTATCACCGTACAGCTCAACAATCTTAGTAGCTGTTTTTTTACCGATTCCCTTGAACTGTTGGCTAGAAAAGTAGTTAATAAGACCAGATGAAGACGGCTTGGTTTTTTCATATCGACTAACTTGTAATTGTTCACCATACTTGGGATGAATTGTTAACTGCCCCCAAAAAGTGTAGTCTTGTTCCTCGATAATATCAGCCATAGTACCTGTGACGATGATGTCACTATCAGGAAAATCACTATCACTGTCGTCAATTGTTAATAAAAGAATCTTAAAGAAATTATTGGCATTTTCAAAAATAATTCGTTCGACCCTACCTGAAAAATAATAATCCATATCTATTTCCTTATTTATCAAAAAGAGTGGTAGAATCTCATTTTCAACCACTCAGCACCATCATTTATTTAACCGTTCCAAGATTACTTACAGGCCAAAAACGAAAGGCCACTTCTCCAATGAGTTGTTCTTCACTAAAGGTACCCACAGCCCGACTATCTTTGGACACCAGTCGGTCATCACCTAAGAGATAATATTGTCCTTGAGGGACAGTTACAGAAAACTCAGCCGATCCATTCGCATCAACCGTAAAAGCACTGGCTTGGTTGGCTAGTTGTTGGAACATGCTATTGTAAGAGTAGGTTGCTTGTAACTTGTCCTTTTGAAACGCTGTGACATACTCATTCAAGTAATCTTCTTGAACTTCTTGTCCATTGACAGATAGCTTATCATTACTGTAAGTAATGGTATCACCTGGCATACCGATAACGCGTTTAACCACTTTTTTATTGCCATCTTGGGCGACCACAATATCAAAGCGATCGATTGGAGTGACCTTTAGGACAAACAAACGTTGTCCGTCTTTAAGAGTGGGATCCATCGAATGCCCTTCAACGCGGACATTGAACCAGATAAACATCCAAGATAGAAAGAAGAGAGTGAGAATGAGAGTAAAACTTCCCCATTCTTTGATAAAAGATTTAACTGTTTTCATGATAAGACCTTATTTTTTTAGTAGATTTAATGCTTTATTCGTATTCGCAAAATGTAATTTAGCAACTTTTGCAAGAGTTGCTTGTCCTTGTTGAGTTAGGATATGGCTAGCAACCTGATCTGATTGAGCCCCAGCACCACTTGGGAGTTGATGTCCGACTTCTTGTCCTAATTGCTCTAAATTTTCCAAAAAAAGTTGACGGGCAATAATTGAACTGACTGCAACTGCCAAATAATTATCCTCTGCCTTGGTTTCGAGATGAAACTCGCACTGAATGGGATTTTTTTCTTGTTTCAAATATTTTTGATAATTTGCCATTGTTGTGAATGCATCAATAACAATTTTATCAGGTTGGATACCTTGTTGCAAAAGAAGAAAAATAGCTTGATTGTGTAGGGCGACCTTAACAGAAACAGCATTATAAGGTTTTCCTTGACCAATCAATTCATTGTATTTTTTTGGTGTTAAAAGTAAGGCTTTGTGACGAATTTTTTCTTTTAAAATAGGGGCGAGTGCTTTAATCTTAGCATCGTTTAATTGCTTAGAATCAGCTACTCCTAATTTTTTTAGAAATCCTTCATCTTGGGCAGTGACAAAACTAGCCACAACAGCCAAGCCACCAAAGTAAGAACCATTTCCAACCTCATCAGTGCCAATCATGCTAGTAATCTGACGAGTTTGACTAGCTGGCTTGGGCGTATGGTCTTGGTAACCAAATGCTTTTGCTACAGAGAGTGCCTCTTTTCCTTGAAAGACAATCTTTCCTGAATGATAAAGTTGAACAGTCACGCCTTGATATTTTGCAGTGAATTGGACGTATGCTTGTTTATTTGGAGTTTGGTATTCATATAAACGGGTCGTCAACTGATTTGTTGCGCCATCTCCTAGGGTCATAACAACTGTATTCATGTCTTTTATTCTATCATAATCAAGAGGAGTTTTCATTAAATAAAAGTTTTCTTCTATTTTACGAAAAGCTACTTTTAAGGTATAATGGAAACAAACGAGGAGAAAACGATGAGTAAGAATCGCTATAAATTTACTTTTGGCAAAAAAGCCTTGACCTTAACGATGGATCATGACAATTTGTTCATGGAAGAAGTCGAACGTTTGGCTCGCGAGAAATATGAAGCTTTAAAGGAGCGTTTACCGCAAGCCGATGATGAAACCATTGCTATTTTATTGGCAGTTAATAGTTTGGCCTTACAGTTAAGTCGAGAACAAGAGTTTGACAAAGAACGTAAAGAATGGGAAAAATGGACAAGTGTGGCACAAAGCCGTCTTGAAGATAAAGGAGATAGCAAAAAGTGATCAGTTTAATCATTGCTCTAATCTTGGTTTGGGCTTTTTACATTGGTTATGCGCGTGGCATATTTTTACAAGCCTACTATAGTTTAACCAGTTTATTAGGCTTGTTTGTCGCCAATCTTTTTTATCGCCAAGTGGCTCAAGCCCTCACTTTGTGGGTACCCTATTCTAATCCTAGTCAAGATGCTCAAATGCGTTTTTTCATCAATCGAGATATTTTTTCTTTAGATGATGTCTTTTATGCAGGGGTTGCTTTCTTTTTGCTTTATTTATCCGTCTATTTAACAGGACGTATTTTAGGGCTGTTTGTTCATTTATTTAAAGTCGATAGTTTAACTAGTGCTTTTAGAAATATCTTGGCAGGTGGTTTATCTGTCTTAGTGACTTTGTTAGGCATTAGTATGGTTCTGACGATTTTAGCAACTGTACCTTTGACTAGTTTACAAGAAAGATTATATAGTAGTGGATTCGTAAAGGTTTTGGTCAATATTTTACCACTTTTTAGCACTTGGTGGAGTTAATAGTTGTGGTTATTAAAAAAGGCTAGAATGTTCCTAGGCCTTTTTTTGATTACAAATTTTTAGATAGCTTGCTAGCATCTTTTTTTGAGCGGTTGCCATAGGATATTGTTCAAGCTGCTCAAGAGCCACCCAAGTCAAAGTTGCTGATTGATTTACTGACTCGGTTTCAACCTGTCCGCTATGTAGTTCAATATGCCATTTTTGATGACTAAAGGTATGAGAAATAGCTGGAAATGTTTCAGATGACCAGTCTGGATGTAGTTGATAGTTTTGGCTGAAAGTAGCTTTGGGGTCGTAATTTTCCAACACGTCCTCTTTATTTTGATCAAACAGATCTAATTGGTGTTTGAATTGACTTTCCAATAATGGAAAGGACCAAAATCCAGCTAGTAAGCCTTGTTTAGTCTTTTTTTCTAGGAGTAAATGTCCTGTTTTATTAGTGATAATAAAAGCATCTAATTGGAGTGGGCGAGGCTTTTTCTTAGGTTTTTTAATAGGATACTTATCCATCGTCCCGTGTAGATAAGCCGCACTGAAAAAACGGATTGGGCTTTCTTCAGGTCGTGGATTTTTGGCAGACTCTATGTCGGTACCCAAATCCATTAAAGCCTGATTAAAATCCCCAGGGCGCTTAGGATCGATGAGAATTTTCATGATATGTTGAAAGATTTTACGATTTTTGGGATCTCCAATATCGTAATCAACTTCAAAAAGCCGAGCGATTACTCGCATCACATTGCCATCAACAGCTGGCTCTGGCAAATCAAAAGCAATACTAGCAATGGCACCAGCTGTATAGGGACCGATTCCCTTTAATCCTCTAATATCGTCATAAGTCGTAGGAAATTGACCAGAGAACTTGGTCATAATCTGTTGAGCTGCAGCTTGCATATTACGCACACGAGAGTAGTAGCCCAGACCTTCCCAAGCCTTTAACAAGAGTTCTTCCTCAGCATGGGCTAAATCACTAATTGTAGGAAACCATTTTAAAAAGCGTTGATAGTAGGGAATAACCGTGATAACTTGAGTTTGCTGAAGCATAATCTCAGAAATCCAAATGTGATAAGGGTTCTTACTACGTCGCCAAGGTAAATCACGTTTTTCTTTGTCATACCAAGCCAGTAAGGTCTTTCTAAACGATACGATTTTATCAGTATCCCACATGTCAATGCCATAATCTGCTAGATTCATCCTTTTCCCCAATCTATAATTTTCTTCATTATAGCATAAGCTAGGATAGAAAAATAAAATTATGATAGTTTTTTCTTGCTATTTTAATGAAAAGGTAATATAATAATATCTTGTGAGAATACCTCACTTACTCGTGGCAAAAGTCATGAGTCATTAGACCAAAAGGAGGAAATACATCAATGGCTAAATACGAAATTCTTTATATCATTCGTCCAAACATTGAAGAAGAAGCGAAAAACGCCTTGGTAACACGTTTTGACACAATTTTGACTGACAACGGAGCAACTATCCTTGAATCAAAAGCTTGGGAAAAACGTCGTCTTGCTTACGAAATCAAAGATTTCCGTGAAGGACTTTACCATATCGTAACTGTTGAAGCGACTAACGATGCAGCTCTTAACGAGTTTGACCGTTTATCAAAAATCAACAATGACATTCTTCGTCACATGATTGTAAAACTTGACGCTTAAGAAGGTAGTTTATGATAAATAATGTAGTACTAGTCGGGCGTATGACCCGTGATGCTGAACTTCGTTACACACCAAATAACCAAGCAGTGGCCACGTTTAGCTTAGCAGTTAATCGTAACTTTAAGAATCAGGCAGGTGAGCGAGAGGCTGACTTTATCAACATTGTCATCTGGCGTCAACAGGCTGAAAATTTAGCTAACTGGGCTAAAAAAGGCACGCTTTTGGGAATTACTGGTCGCATTCAAACACGCAACTATGACAATGCTCAAGGTCAGCGTGTTTATGTAACTGAAGTAGTGGCAGACAACTTTCAAATTTTAGAAAGTCGTGCTACACGAGATGCTGGTTCAGCTACTAGCTATGATTCACCTTATGGTTCAGCCCCGACTAATTTTGGAAATGAATCAGGTGGATTTCAATCGCAAACACCAAACTTTGGTCGAGATGAGAGTCCTTTTGGAGCAAGTAATCCTATGGATATCTCAGATGACGATTTACCATTTTAATGGGAAAGACTATATAAAGGAGAAATATAATGGCTCAACAACGTCGTGGCGGATTCAAACGCCGTAAAAAAGTTGACTATATCGCAGCTAACAAAATTGAATATGTTGATTACAAAGACACAGAATTGCTTAGTCGTTTCGTATCAGAACGTGGTAAAATTTTACCACGTCGTGTGACTGGAACATCAGCGAAAAATCAACGTAAAGTAACAACAGCAATTAAACGTGCTCGTGTCATGGCTCTTATGCCGTTCGTTAACGAAGATTAAAAATTGTCCGTCCTCTTAGGACGGATTTTAATTTACTTTGAATTAAGTCAAAAAGACTTTCCCAAAACGTCACTAAGAGTGATCAAACAGAGCGGTAAAATAACGCTTCACAATTTTTTTTTAATTTTTTTTGTAAAAGTAGTTGACAGTTGGTTTATAGTTTGATAGAATGTAATAGTTGTCGCCTGAGAGGTGACGTTAAGACCTTTGAGAACTGAATAAGACGAACCAAGTGCGGGTTATGAGAATAACCTGTTAATAAAACAATAAGTCAGTGAAAAC